>NZ_VFPU01000005.1 GCF_006716885.1 Ornithinimicrobium humiphilum | reverse complement strand
TACGGCGGCGGCACCGCGGGGTCCGCAGGCCGGGTTGTCGACGTCGACCGCGATCCGCCAGTCCACCTGGCGGGCGCGGGGGTGGAGGGCGTCCTGGTCGATCGCGTGGATCGCGCCCAGGCCCTGCCCGCCCGGCTCCACCGGCTGACCGTCCGCGTCGAGGAAGCGGGCGCCGAGGCCGGTGAGCAGCCCGGTGCCGCCGTCGGTGCTGGCCGAGCCCCCGACGCAGAGCAGGACCTCCTGCAGGTCCGTCGACTCCGGGCGGTCGAGCAGCGCTCGGGCGATGAGACCGACGCCGTGCGAGTCGGCCCGGAGCGGCTGGAGCGGCACGTCCGAGACGTGCGGCAGCCCGTTGCCCTCGGCGGCCTCGATCAGGGCGGTGCGGCCGTCCGGCGAGATCCCGTATCGCCCGGTGCGCGGGCGGCCGATCGCGTCGACCGTGCCCACCTCGACCGGCTCCGTCCCCCAGACCGCGAGCAGCACGTCGAGCGTGCCCTCGCCACCGTCGGCGAGCGGCCGCTCGAGCACCGTGGCGCCGGGGCCGAGGACCGCGCGGGCCCCGCGGGCCATGGCCGCGGCCGCCTCGTCGGCCGGCAGGCTTCCCTTGAACGAGTCGGGCGCGACGACGACGGTGAGCTGCTCGGAAGCCATGGCCCGACCCTAGACGCGGGAACCCGGTCTCCACTTCCGACGCGTTGTTGTCCTGCTGGACCGATGCATCGGTCCAGCAGGACAACGACGTGGGGTGAGTCGGAGCAATGCCGGTAGCCTCGCCGCATGAGCGAGGTCGTGACGATCCGGCGCTATCCGGTGAAGGCCATGGGCGGCGAGGCGCTGGAGCGCGTCGAGGTCGACGCGCGAGGGCTGGTGGGCGACCGCTGGTATGCCGTCGTCGACACCGACGGCCGCCTCGCCTCGGCCAAGGACTCCCGGCGCTTCCGTCGGCGCGACGAGGTGCTGGCGTATGCCGCGGCCACCACGGCCGACGGCGTCGCGGTCACCGGTGCGGGCGGCGGCTGGTGGGCGGTCGACGACCCGGAGCTGGACGCCGAGCTGTCACGGCATACCGGGACCGGGTTGGCGGTGCGGCCCGAGGTCGACGTGCCGCACCAGGACGGGGGCGCCGTCTCGCTCGTCGGCACCGCGAGCCTGGAGTGGTGCCGGCAGCAGTGGGGCGTCGACGCCGACCCGCGCCGGCTGCGGGTCAACCTCGTGGTGGAGACGAGCGAGCCGTTCGAGGAGGAGTCGTGGGTCGGCCGCGAGGTCACCGTCGGCGGCGCGACGCTGCGCGTGGTGGAGCGGGTGCCACGCTGCCGCACCGTGGACGTCGCCCAGGACGGCGTCGAGCCCAGGGACCGGCTGCTGACCCCCCTCGGGGCCGAGCGCGACCTGTGCCTGGCGGTCTACGCCGACGTGGTCGTGCCGGGGACGGTCGCCGTCGGTGACCCCGTGGTGGCGACCACCTCCTGACGGAACGCCCGGCTCGGGGCCTACCGCCACCGGGGTCAGGGCAGCCGCTCGCCCCTCATGAGCCGCGACGCGTAGACGTTGGTGACGACCTCACCGTCGAGCCAGGCCGACAGCCGCGCCGCCTCCCGGTCCAACGCCTCCCGGCCCTCGGGCGGGACACGCTCCTCCCCGCCGGGCAAGAGCACCACGCGCACCGTGCCGTCGGGGTCCTGCGCCCAGGCGCCGGCGATCCGTCCGTCCCACCAGGCGGTGTTGCCGGCGTTGCCGTTGGTGTCGAACAGGTAGGGCACGTCGCGCGGGTCGAGGTAGAAGTCGCGTCCGCGCCAGCCCATCGTCGTGGCGTCGAGGGTCGGCAGCAGCGCCGCCCACGGCCCGACCGGCCCCTCCTCCTCGTCGTCGCCGGGCAGCACCCACCCGTGCGCCCCACCGTCGAGAGCCACCCGGACGGCCCCGACGTCGGCGAGCGCGGCGCGCACCGCCGTCTTCGTCGAGCCCAGCCACCAGACGAGGTCGTCCTCGGTGCCGGGGCCGAAGCTGCCCAGCCAGCGCCGCACCAGCTCCGCGTAGCCCTCCTCGGTGGAGGTCGGGTCGAGCGGGGCGCCGAGCCAGTCGGTCATCAGGGTCCAGGTGGGGCGGGACACCCGCCAGGAGCCGGCGTTGGGCCCGCGCGTGATCCGCCCCTCGGCCCAGAGCATCGTGAGCACGCGGGGGGCCACCGGGGCGGTGCGACCCCAGCGCTTGTCGAGGTTGCCGGTCGTCGTCGTCCCGGCGAGCTCGGGCAGCTCCTCCCGCAGCTGGCGTGCCGTGAGCGGCGGTGAGCCGGCGAGCCTGTCCAGGACCGCTCGCGCGGCCGCCTCGAGCCAGACGGCGCCGTCGTCGGCGATGCCGTGGTGCTCGGCGTCACGGACGAGGCGGCGCCCCTCCTCGGCGGCCACCCGGGCCGACGCGCTCCCCAGCGCCGCGGGCAGCAGGTCGCGCGGGAAGGCGAAGATGGTGCGCCGCATCGCCGGATGCTTGACCAGCGAGCGCTCCTGGAAGAGGGCTGCGTCGACGTCGCCGAGGGGAGTCGAGGTCGTCCGCGCGTGCACCGAGAGGTAGGGCGTCGCCTGCTCGGTCGCGTGCAGCACCGTCAGCGCGCGGGTCGCGGCGACCGGCCCGTCCACCCGGTGGTCGGGGTGCAGCGCGTGGCGGCGCGCCAGTCGAGCCCGGCGCTCGTCGTCGGGGAGGGATCGCATCGCGCCAGCATGGCACCGACCGCCGACACCGGCCCACGGCCGACGTGCGAGGCTGACGGCATGGGCAACGAGCACTTCGACCAGGTGGCCGAGTCGTGGGACGACGACCCCGAGAAGGTGGCGCGGGCGCGGGAGATCGCCCTGGCGGTCCTCGCCAACGTGCCGGTGCGGCCGCAGGCCCGGGTGCTGGACTACGGCGCCGGCACGGGGCTGGTCACGCAGGCGCTGCTCCCGCACGTCGGACCGGTGACGCTGGCCGACAGCTCCCCGGGGATGCGCGCCGTGCTGCAGCGCAAGGTGGTCGACGGCGGGCTGCCCGCGGACGCCCGTGTCTGGGACCTCGACCTGGAGCTGCAGACGGCGCCTCCGGGCCGCTTCGACCTGATCGTCTGCGCCCTCGTGATGCACCACGTGCGCGCCCTGGACACGGTGCTCGAGGGCCTGGTCGGGATGCTCGACCCGGGCGGCGTGCTGTGCATCGCCGACCTCGACGCCGAGGACGGCTCGTTCCACGCGCACCGGCACGACTTCGACGGCCACCACGGCTTCGACCGCGGCGAGCTGGCGGGCACCCTCGAGCAGGCCGGGCTGGAGCACGTCGTGGTCTCGGACTGCACCACGGTGGTCAAGGAGGGCACGACCTACCCGGTGTTCCTGGCGGTCGGGCGGCGTCCCGAGCAGGACTGACCACCTCCCCCTGCACGGACCTCCCGCCGCACCCTTGTGCGGCACCGACCCCGGTGCCACGATGAGCCGGTAGGGAACCCGGGTCATGTCCTCCACCGTCGCGAGTCCGTCCGCCGGCCGCCAGGCAGCTGCGCTTGGTCACTGGAGGGAGGCCTACGCCCTCTACACCGGGACCGATCCCGGGACGCTGCCGCCCGAGGATCTCGAGACCTTCGCCGAGGCGGCCTGGTGGTCCTGCCGCGCCGACGAGGCCATCGAACTGCGGGAGCGCGCCGTCGCCGCCTACCAGGAGGCCGCAGATCCCGCCTCGGCCGCACGCCTCGCCGCCTCGCTCTCCTGGGACCACGTGGGCCGGGGCGCCTTCGCCGTGGCCCAGGGGTGGCTGGCCCGGGCCGAGCGCCTCCTCGCGGCGGAGCCGGAAGGCCGCGAGCACGCCGACCTCCTGCCAGGAGGTCGGCGACCTGCGCCGGGCGGCGGAGTGGACCGACGTCGCCAACAGGTTCTGCGACCGGCTCGACGTGAGCGGCTTCCCGGGGGCCTGCCGCATCCACCGGGCCCAGGTGATGCGGCTCGGCGGCAACCTCGAGGCGGCTGAGGCGCAGGCCCTCACGGCCTGCGACGAGCTGCACGACTTCAACTACTGGGTGACCGGCAACGGCCTCTACGAGGTCGCCGAGATCCGTCGGGTCCGCGGCGCCTTCGCGGCCGCCGTCGAGACCTACCGCCGGGCCGACGACCTGGGGCGCGACCCCCAGCCCGGGCTGGCCCTGCTGCGTCTCGCCGAGGGCAAGGTGGACGCCGCGGCCGCCGCGGTGCGCCGGTCGCTGGAGGCCACCACCGCCCCGCTGGTGCGGATGCAGCTGCTGCCCGCCCAGGTCGAGATCGCCCTCGCCGCCGGTGACGTGCGGACCGCCCGCGCGGCGCGGGACGAGATCGAGGCGACGGTCACGTCATACAGGATCGCCAACCGGATCGCCCCCGCCTTCGACGCGGCACTGGCCATGGTCGCCGGGCGCATCGCCCTGCACGAGGAGGACCTGGACACCGCGGCGCGTGAGCTCCGGCGTGCTCGCGAGGCGTGGCTCGCGGTGGGCGCGCCCTACGAGGTGGCGCAGGCCCGGCTGCACCTGGGCCTCGCCTACCGACGGCAGGGTGACGAGGACGGCGCGAGCACCGAGCTCGAGGCGGCGCTGGCCACCTTCGAACGGCTCGGCGCGGCTCTCGACGCCGAGCGCGCCCGCGAGCTGCTCGGTCGTCTCGGCACACGGCGCACGTTCCTCTTCAGCGACATCGTGGGCTCGACCCGCCTGCTGGAGAGCCTCGGGGACGAGAAGTGGCGCCGGCTGCTGGCCCGTCACGACGAGCTCCTGCGCACCGCGCTCACCGATGCCGGCGGCGAGGTGATCAAGCAGACCGGTGACGGCTTCTTCGCGGCCTTCGAGCACCCCCGCGCCGCCCTGCAGGCCGCCGTCGCCGTGCAACGTGCCCTGCACGAGGAGGTCTTCGCCCCGGACGTCCGGATCGGCGTGCACACCGGAGGGGCCTTCCACCCCGAGGGCGACGAGGCCGACTACGGAGGGCAGGGCGTGCACATGGCCGCGCGGGTCGGCGCAGCGGCCAGGGCGGGCGAGATCCTCGTCAGCGCCGAGACCCTCGACGGGGTCACCGGCGTCTTCGAGCTGTCCGACCCGCGGGAGGTGGATCTCAAGGGCTTCGCCGACCCCGTCAGCGTGGTGGCCGTGGAGTGGCGCTGAGCCACCACGCCGACACGGGTCAGTCCGCGGAGACCTCGCAGGTCGCCTCGACGAGCAGGTCGCGGCCGTCGGCCAGCTCACCGGTCAGGGTGAGGTCGACGGTGCCGCCCGAGCGGGACACCTCGACGTCGGCGCCGCCGAGCGGCGTCTTGTAGCCGTCGAGCGTCAGCTCGAGAGCGTAGATGGGCGCCGTGCCGGAGGTCTCTGGCATCTCCTCCAGCGCCAGCCCCAGGTAGTCCCCCCGGGAGTTGAAGTCGTCGGAGTAGTTGGTGCCGAAGTGCGCCAGGAAGAACGCGCCCCGGTCCTCGCAGGTGGCCCCCTCGACCGTGGTGTCCTTGTCGTCGGCCACGACGAAGCGGGCGCTGCCCTCGTCGCAGTAGCGGGTCACCTGCTCCAGGTCGTCCAGCACCGTCGTCCCGCACTCGAGATCGGGATCGGCGGGCCGGGGCGGACCGGTCGTGGGGGCGGCGGTCTCCACGTCCTCGTCGTGGTGGGCGTGGTCGTCACCGCCGGTCTCGTCGGCGTGCTCGTCGGCGTGCTCGCCGTGGTCGTCAGCGTGCTCCTCCCCCGTGGCCGCCGGGGCGGCCGTGCCGGACGCGGTCTGCTGACCGGGGTCGGAACCCGCCCCGGTGGGGGCGCCGGTGCACGCTGACACCGACACCCCCACCGCGAGCAGGAGGCTGACGACCCGGGCCGACGCCCGCAGGGGCTTCTCGGCTCGGGTCACCGATCAGCCGTTCGTGGCGTAGGTCGGACGGATGATGTCCACGCCGCGCGAGCCGTCGGCGATGTACATGACGTCACCGACCCAGTACGGCGCCCAGTGGGAGCCGCCGTCGGCCCGGTAGTAGGCGATCTGCGTCGGGTTCTCCGGGTCGCTCACGTCGATGAAGTGCGTGCCCTGGCCGTAGAAGGACTGGGCGAGCACGCCGTCGCGGTACTGGAAGTAGTGCGCGGAGCAGCCGGCGCCGGGCAGGCTGCCCGGCTTGCCGTCCGGCGTCCACTCGGCGATGGTCGGCAGGCGGTAGGGGTTGGCCTCGGTGGAGGACCAGGCCTGGCCGTTCTCGCTGTCGGCGAGGTCGACGATGAGCAGACGACCGTCGGTCGCGCAGGAGCTGGTGAAGTTCTCGATCGTGACCAGGGCGACCTGGCCGGCGTCGTAGTCACCCAGCGCCTCGAGCGGACGCGCCATGTTGTGCGCGAGCGAGCCGCCCCAGGTCTGCTGGTTGGACTGGTAGAACTTGCCGCCCGCGTAGGGGACCGGGTCGGTCGCGGAGGCGACGCGGTACTTGTTGGCCACCGGGTCCCAGTGACGACCCTTGGTCCAGTAGCCACGGATGCCGCCGGCACCCGAGACCCAGGCCACGCCGGCCTCGTCGATCTGGACGTCGTGGGCGTAGTCGGTCACGCCGTCGTTGCGGCCCAGGTCGAGCGGCTGGCCGTAGACCTTCGGCTTCTTGGCGTTGCGGATGTCGACGGCGAAGATCGGGCGGCCGGCCCAGTCGGACGGCTGCCAGTCGGCCGGGCGGGGGCCGCCGGACCAGAGGAACTCACAGTCGTTGATGCAGGTCGTGGTGTGACCGGCCGGGACCTCGGTGTAGCTGAGGACCTTGAGGTCGTGCGGCTTGTTGGCGTCGACGATGTAGACGCCGGACTCGCCGGTGGCCTGGTTCTGGCCGAAGGCGCGCGGGTCGCGGGCCATGAACACCAGCTTGCGCTTGGGGTCGACGTCCATGTCCTCGTTCTGCCAGAAGCCCGGCATGTCGATGGAGTCGAGCGGGAGCGGGTGCTCCGGGTCGCTGACGTCGTAGGACTTCAGACCGAAGCGGCCGGTCACGAACATGACCTTCTGCTTGCCCGGGTAGTCGATGAAGTTGATGGCGGTGGCGCCCACGGCCTCGGGCAGCTGCCCGATGAACTCGACGTTCTTCGAGGCACCGGTGGGCGGGGTGGTGACCAGGGTGCTCGCGCCGGGGGTGGCGTTGCCGTGGCCGTTGCCCTTGCCGTTGCCCTTGCCGTTGCTCTTGCCGTTGTCGGCCTTGGCGGCCTTGACCTTGGCGCCGCTGGCGTTGGCGGCCTGGCGGGCGGCCGCCATGGCCATCTCTTCCTTGTAGTGGTCGGTGCACGCGACAGCCACGACCGGCGACATCGCCAGGCCGAAGGTTGCTGCCATCGTGATCAGGCTCCGCCGCAGGGTCTTCCCGCGACGGCTGGGGTTTCTACGCATGAGACGTCGTCGTCCTTTCACACAGGGGTGATGGCCCCGTGGGGGCGGGGCCGTGTGCAGCGTGACGGAACACCGGACGGGACGTCAAGCGGCACAACCACTCCGAGACCTGAATGCAGCCTGGATGTCACGCTCCTGAAACACTTCAGACGCGAAGGTGACGGAGATCACCCTGGGGCGAGGGCGGCGAGCGCCTCGTCGGCGGCGGCGAGCTCGTCCCGGTCGAAGGTCGACGTGGACGCCAGCACCTCCGTCGCCCCGGTGCGGCGCACCAGGTCCGTCAGCTCCACGAGGACCTGCGAGGCCGTGCCGGAGACGGCCATCGCCACCTGCTGCTCGACCAGCTCCTCCTGCTTGGGCGTCAGCCGCTGCGGCGGGTCCGGCCGCAGCGGCGGGAACGCTCCGGTCGCGCGCGACTCGGCCATCGCCCAGGCCTCGGGCAGCAGCAGCTCCCGCGCCCGCCCGGCCGTGCCGGCGATCATCACATCCAGGCTGATGACGACCCGCGGCTCGGGGCACTGCGGGCTCGGCCGGAACTGGGCGCGGTAGGCCTCCAGCGGCGCGAGGTCGCCGTGGAGCACCGGGCCGCCCACGACGACGGGCAGGCCCAGACGGGCGGCGACGCCCAGCCCGGACCCGGTCGCGAGCACGAGGACCGGCGGACGCGGCACACCCCTGGGCATCGCGGTCACCGGGCCCTGGTCGTCGAGGTGGGCGAGCAGGAGGCCGAGGTCCTCGGCGAAGGTCTCGACGGGATAGCGCTCGACCCCCAGCGCCCGGCGCACCGGCGCGGTGAACCCCAGCGAGCGCCCGATCCCCACGTCGATCCGCCCGGGGTGGAGGGCCTCGAGCATCCGCACCTGCTCGGCGACCACCAGGGGCCGGTGGTTGGGCAGCATGATCCCGCCCGACCCGACCCGGATCCGTGACGTCGCCGCCGCCACCTCGGCCATGAGCACCGGTGGGCTCCCGCTGGCGATGCCGGGCACGGCGTGGTGCTCGGCCACCCAGAAGCGGTGCAGCCCCAGGGACTCGGCGCGTCGCGCCCGCTCGACGGTATGCCGCAGCGCGGCTCCCGGGTCCTCCCCCTCGCGGGTGCGGGACCGGTCGAGCAGGGAGACCGGCACCGGCAGCCGGTCGCCGGGCGGGGCTGGGTCGGGGAGCATCGTCCTCGACGGTAGGTCAGGTCAGCGGCCGTCGCATGACGACCCGGGGGAAGCCGCCGGACACGCCGGTGGTCGGCGCGGCCAGCTCGAAGCCGGCGCGCTCGAAGAGCGCCCGGGTGCCGACGTAGGCCATCGTCAGGTCGACCTTCGCCCCGCGGTTGTCGACCGGATAGCCCTCGACGGCCGGGGCGCCCAGCGACGCGGCGTAGGCGACCGCGCCCTCCAGCAGCGGCAGCGCGTGCCCGCGACCGCGGTGGCCGGGCCGGACCCGCAGGCACCAGATCGACCAGACGGGCTGGTCGTCGACGTGCGGGATCGTCCGCGACCGGGCGAAGGGCAGCTCGGACCTCGGAGCGACCGCGGCCCACCCGACGACCAGGTCGTCGTCGTAGCCCAGCACCCCGGGGGCGACCGGGCGCCGCGTGAGCTCGCGGACGTACTCCCCCCGGGCCGGCCCGACGAGCGAGCGGTTGGTGCGGCTGTCGAGCCGGTGGCTGAGGCACCAGCAGACGGACGCGTTCGGGCTCCTCGGCCCGAGCATCACCGCCAGGTCCTCGAAGCGGTCGGCCGTCGCCGGGTGGACCACGATCCCCATGGCGGCACGTTAGCCCCGGGGACGCCGCGCCTCCAGGTCCCACTCGTCGGCCAGCAGGCCGAAGCTCATGCCGTCGCGCCAGGTGCCGTCGCGGTGCAGCGACTCGCGGACGTAGTAGCCCTCCTGCCGCAGGCCGACCTTCTCCATGACGCGCCGGCTGCCGGCGTTCTCGGCGAAGCAGCCGGCCTCGACCCGCCGCACCCCCAGCTCGAAGGCCGCGGTGACGAGCTC
>NZ_VFPU01000004.1 GCF_006716885.1 Ornithinimicrobium humiphilum | reverse complement strand
GTCGACGCTGTAGACGCCGGACTCGCCGGTGGCCTGGTTCTGGCCGAAGGCGCGCGGGTCGCGGGCCATGAACACCAGCTTGCGCTTGGGGTCGACGTCCATGTCCTCGTTCTGCCAGAAGCCCGGCATGTCGATGGAGTCGAGCGGGAGCGGGTGCTCCGGGTCGCTGACGTCGTAGGACTTCAGACCGAAGCGGCCGGTCACGAACATGACCTTCTGCTTGCCCGGGTAGTCGATGAAGTTGATGGCGGTGGCGCCCACGGCCTCGGGCAGCTGCCCGATGAACTCGACGTTCTTCGAGGCACCGGTGGGCGGGGTGGTGACCAGGGTGCTCGCGCCGGGGGTGGCGTTGCCGTGGCCGTTGCCCTTGCCGTTGCCCTTGCCGTTGCTCTTGCCGTTGTCGGCCTTGGCGGCCTTGACCTTGGCGCCGCTGGCGTTGGCGGCCTGGCGGGCGGCCGCCATGGCCATCTCTTCCTTGTAGTGGTCGGTGCACGCGACAGCCACGACCGGCGACATCGCCAGGCCGAAGGTTGCTGCCATCGTGATCAGGCTCCGCCGCAGGGTCTTCCCGCGACGGCTGGGGTTTCTACGCATGAGACGTCGTCGTCCTTTCACACAGGGGTGATGGCCCCGTGGGGGCGGGGCCGTGTGCAGCGTGACGGAACACCGGACGGGACGTCAAGCGGCACAACCACTCCGAGACCTGAATGCAGCCTGGATGTCACGCTCCTGAAACACTTCAGACGCGAAGGTGACGGAGATCACCCTGGGGCGAGGGCGGCGAGCGCCTCGTCGGCGGCGGCGAGCTCGTCCCGGTCGAAGGTCGACGTGGACGCCAGCACCTCCGTCGCCCCGGTGCGGCGCACCAGGTCCGTCAGCTCCACGAGGACCTGCGAGGCCGTGCCGGAGACGGCCATCGCCACCTGCTGCTCGACCAGCTCCTCCTGCTTGGGCGTCAGCCGCTGCGGCGGGTCCGGCCGCAGCGGCGGGAACGCTCCGGTCGCGCGCGACTCGGCCATCGCCCAGGCCTCGGGCAGCAGCAGCTCCCGCGCCCGCCCGGCCGTGCCGGCGATCATCACATCCAGGCTGATGACGACCCGCGGCTCGGGGCACTGCGGGCTCGGCCGGAACTGGGCGCGGTAGGCCTCCAGCGGCGCGAGGTCGCCGTGGAGCACCGGGCCGCCCACGACGACGGGCAGGCCCAGACGGGCGGCGACGCCCAGCCCGGACCCGGTCGCGAGCACGAGGACCGGCGGACGCGGCACACCCCTGGGCATCGCGGTCACCGGGCCCTGGTCGTCGAGGTGGGCGAGCAGGAGGCCGAGGTCCTCGGCGAAGGTCTCGACGGGATAGCGCTCGACCCCCAGCGCCCGGCGCACCGGCGCGGTGAACCCCAGCGAGCGCCCGATCCCCACGTCGATCCGCCCGGGGTGGAGGGCCTCGAGCATCCGCACCTGCTCGGCGACCACCAGGGGCCGGTGGTTGGGCAGCATGATCCCGCCCGACCCGACCCGGATCCGTGACGTCGCCGCCGCCACCTCGGCCATGAGCACCGGTGGGCTCCCGCTGGCGATGCCGGGCACGGCGTGGTGCTCGGCCACCCAGAAGCGGTGCAGCCCCAGGGACTCGGCGCGTCGCGCCCGCTCGACGGTATGCCGCAGCGCGGCTCCCGGGTCCTCCCCCTCGCGGGTGCGGGACCGGTCGAGCAGGGAGACCGGCACCGGCAGCCGGTCGCCGGGCGGGGCTGGGTCGGGGAGCATCGTCCTCGACGGTAGGTCAGGTCAGCGGCCGTCGCATGACGACCCGGGGGAAGCCGCCGGACACGCCGGTGGTCGGCGCGGCCAGCTCGAAGCCGGCGCGCTCGAAGAGCGCCCGGGTGCCGACGTAGGCCATCGTCAGGTCGACCTTCGCCCCGCGGTTGTCGACCGGATAGCCCTCGACGGCCGGGGCGCCCAGCGACGCGGCGTAGGCGACCGCGCCCTCCAGCAGCGGCAGCGCGTGCCCGCGACCGCGGTGGCCGGGCCGGACCCGCAGGCACCAGATCGACCAGACGGGCTGGTCGTCGACGTGCGGGATCGTCCGCGACCGGGCGAAGGGCAGCTCGGACCTCGGAGCGACCGCGGCCCACCCGACGACCAGGTCGTCGTCGTAGCCCAGCACCCCGGGGGCGACCGGGCGCCGCGTGAGCTCGCGGACGTACTCCCCCCGGGCCGGCCCGACGAGCGAGCGGTTGGTGCGGCTGTCGAGCCGGTGGCTGAGGCACCAGCAGACGGACGCGTTCGGGCTCCTCGGCCCGAGCATCACCGCCAGGTCCTCGAAGCGGTCGGCCGTCGCCGGGTGGACCACGATCCCCATGGCGGCACGTTAGCCCCGGGGACGCCGCGCCTCCAGGTCCCACTCGTCGGCCAGCAGGCCGAAGCTCATGCCGTCGCGCCAGGTGCCGTCGCGGTGCAGCGACTCGCGGACGTAGTAGCCCTCCTGCCGCAGGCCGACCTTCTCCATGACGCGCCGGCTGCCGGCGTTCTCGGCGAAGCAGCCGGCCTCGACCCGCCGCACCCCCAGCTCGAAGGCCGCGGTGACGAGCTCGCGGACCGCCTCCACGGCATACCCCCGGCCGCGGTGGGCCGGCGCGATCACCCAGCCGAGCTCGGCCATGGTGCCGCGCGCCTCGTCCGCCACCTCGCGCTGGGACCAGGCGTCCTTGACCGCGAGCATGAGGTCGCCGACGATCTCGCCGTCCCGTTCCACGACCAGGGTCCTCGCCCCGTCGAGGAGCCGGCTGGCCATCTGCTCGAGGTCGGTCTCGAGCGTGGTCAGCCACCGGGCGGTCTCGGGGTCGGACCGGTAGGCGTGGACCGCCCGCATGTCGTCGAGGACGGGCGGACGGAGGACCAGCCGCTCGGTGCGGCGCGGCCAGACCAGGTCGGTCAGTGCTGGCGACATGCTCACGACGCTACTCCTGACACACCGGTCACCTCTTCCCCTTTGGGTAAAGGGAGGGTAAAGTCGCCGCTCATTCGCGAGAACAACGGGTGCGACGACGGGGTCAGACGCGCTCGCGACAACGAAGGACGAGGAACGAGTGCGATGAGCACGCAGGCGGCAACCATCACCCGGCTGAGCGGGGAGTACCTCGTGGTCTCCCGCCGCAGCGGGTCCGGGATCGACCACTACCTCGAGGTCGTCGGGCCCGACGGGCGCACCAGTGAGCAGCGGGTCTACTGGCTGCACACGATGACGCCGGCCGACGTGGCGGAGGCGGCGGTGGACGGCCACCTCGGCGTCCACCACCCGCTCAAGCACCGCCGGCCGACCCGCCAGACGGGCGAGGGGACCTTCGTCGTCACCGTCGGCTGACCCGACGTCTCCTGCTCACGGGGCGGGCCGCGTCGCCTTCCCGTCGAGCCAAAGCGTGTCCGACTCGTCCCGGTGGCTGCCGGTCGAGCCCACGTGCTTGTCGCCGATGTAGGCGCCCTTGCGGATGACGTGCACCATGGCCATGGCATGCCCGTGGCCGATGCCGTACTCCGCCGTGAGCCAGTCGGCGACCTCCTTGGCCGCGGTGGCGGTGCGTGTCGACGGGTCCGACCTCCGATGACGGCCGGACTCATCGGTGGGGCATGGCGCGTCGCGCCCCGACGGCGAGGTGTCCTGCGGCGTGCCGGTCGTCCTGGCGACCACCATGCACATCCGTGATGCAGACTGCCGACGTGGACACGCTGCACACCCCGAGGCTCACCCTGCGATCGTGGCGGCCGGACGACGCGCCCGCGCTCTTCGACATCTACTCGCGGTGGGAGGTCGCGCGCTTCCTGGGCTCGGCCCCCAAGGTGCTGGAGACCATGGAGCAGGCCGAGCGCGCCGCACAGCGCTGGTCCGAGCTCGACCACGAGCTCTACGGCGTCTGGGCGGTCGTGCTGTCGGAGGAGGACCGCCCGCTGGGCAGCGTCCTGCTCAAGGAGCTGCCGCTCTCGGGCGGTGGCGAGACCCCCCAGGCGTCGGGCGACGTCGAGGTCGGCTGGCACCTGCACCCCGACGCGTGGGGCCACGGCTACGCGACCGAGGCGGCGCAGCGGCTGCTCCGCCACGGCGTCGACGGCGGGCTGGCGGAGATCTTCGCGATCACCTACCCGGAGAACACCCCGTCCCAGGCGGTATGCCGTCGGCTGGGGATGGAGCGCCTCGGCCCGACCGACCGCTACTACGACGTCACGAGCGAGCTCTTCCGGATCCCCGCAGCGGACGTCGCCGCCTGACGGCCGGCGCGTCCTCGCGTCAGCGCCGGCCCGGCTCCCTCACCCAGAGGCGACGGACGTCCTCACGCAGCAGCGCGGCATAGCCGACCAGGCCGAGCGCCAGGAAGACCCCGCCCGGGCCGAACGAGCCGTCGCGAACCCCTCCCCGCCGCGCGTCGACGGTCGCGGTGCCGATCGCGGACACGAGCACCACCGCCGTGCCGACGGCCGCCAGCGCGAGGAGGACCGTGAGGACGCGGACGGTGCCCCGGCTCCCGCCCCGTCGCCGTACCTGTCCCATCCCGACCAGGAGACCCGCGACGACGACGGTCAGGCCGAGGAAACCGGTGATGGGGAGCCAGGCCCCGGACCCGCCCTCGGGGACGAACCACTCGAGGTCCTGGCCGGGCTGGAGCAGCACCGACGGGCTCACGCGATGACCGTCGTCGGTCACGTAGGAGTGGAACGGCAGGACCAGGCCGAGGACCAGCAGGGCACCGATTCCCGCGCACCACACGCGCAGGACCAGGGCCTCCGTGTCCTCCACCCTGGCCTGGAGCCGGGAGATCCGTGCTGCGGTGTCGGGCGCGTCCATGGCGACTCCTCGGGGTCGGAGCGGGCGTCGGGCGAGCACCTTAGGCACCGGTGACGGGAGGCGACAAGGGCCTGCGGGCCCAACCGCGGGTCGGTCGCAGGGCTGCGACCCCGCGCCCTGCCTGCCTACGGTGGGGTCATGGGGAGGATTGTCGATGTCCGCACGGAGGCGACCGGGCACCCACGCGCCCCGCTCGTCCTGCGCCTGGCCGTCGTCGGGGGCGGGGCGCTGCTGGTCTGGTTCGGGATCGGGGCGCTGGACGGGCTGCTGCCCGGCGACCCCCGGTCGCTGACCAGGCATGCGACCAACGCGGTGCTGACCACCGTGCTCGCGACGCTGCTCGTGGTCGCGGCGCGGCGGTGGCTCGACCGCCGACCGCTGCGGGGGCTGGGTCTTTGGACGGAGTCGACCGCCCTGCGCGACCTGGCCCTCGGGGCGCTCACCTGGCTGCTGCCGGCCGGTGCGGGCCTGGCGCTGGCGACCGCGGCCGGCTGGGTGACCTTGTCGGTGGACGGAACCGCGCTCGACGTGGTGCGGGTGGTGCTGCTGCTCGTCGTCCTCGTCCTCGTCCTGGAGGCGTGGCCGGAGGAGCTCGTCTTCCGCGGATACCTCCACCGCAACCTCGAGGCGGCCATGGCGCCGTGGCTGGCCGTTGCGGTGCAGGCCCTTTTCTTCACCGTCTTCGGGACCGCGCTGTGGGTGGCCACGGCGGGCTGGGGCGTCGTCGTCGACCGCGCCGTCCTCTTCGCCGGCATGGGCGTCGTCCTCGGCTGCATCCGCCTCGCGGCCGGCTCGGTCTGGGCGCCGATCGGCTTCCACCTGGTCTTCCAGGTGGTCATGCAGCTGGTTCTCGGTGGGCGTTATCTGACGGTCACGCCCAGCGACCCTGACCTCTTCACGCTGGTCACGGCTGGTGCGGCGTTCGCCGCCGGCGTGCCCGTCGCGCTCTGGCTGTGGCGTGGCAGGGACGGGTGGAGCTGGACCCGCCCGGAGCCGGATCAGCCCTCCCACTCCCGTCGCAGCAGGCCGTAGACCCAGGAGTCCGAGACGACGCCGTCGACGATGCAGTCCTCGCGCAGGGTCCCCTCGAGGGTGAAGCCGAGCTTCTCGAGGACCCTCGCCGAGGGGCGGTTGCGGGTGTCGGCCTCGGACTGGACCCGGTTGAGGTCGAGGGTCGCGTAGGCCCACGTCAGGATCGCGCGCCCGATCTCGGTCGCGTAGCCCCGGCCCCAGTTGTGCCGGGTCAGGCAGTAGCCCAGCCCTGCGCTGCGGAAGGTCGGGTCCCACCGGTGGAAGGAACCCCAGCCGACGAACGCGCCGTCCTCGCGGCGCTCCGCCGCGAGCCGCACACCAGCGTCCTGCTCGGCCATCTCGACGCACCTGGCGAGGAAGCGGTCGGCCTGCTCCCGCGACGTCCAGGGCGGGGAGTCCCAGTAGCGCAGCGTCTCGGCGTCGCTCTGCAGGGCGTAGATGTCGTCGGCGTCGTCGGCCGTGAACGGACGCAGCAGCAGCCGGTCGGTCTCCAGCGTCGGGGTAGGCAGTGGCACGGCGGGCCTCGCTTCCTCGTGGTGGTCGGGACGCATCCAACGCATCACGCGGCAGGGGGTCGGTGCAAGGGAATTGGCGGTGGAGACGTCAGGAGGCGTCGCCCTCGTCGAGGGACAGCAGCACCCCGGCGAGCTCCCCGGGCCGGCTGAGCGCGAGGAGGTGTCCTCCCGGGATGTCGATCACGTCGAGCCCGAGCCGCTCCTTCGCCACGCGCCTCTGGAACCCGGGAGGGAAGAAGCGGTCGTCGCGCCCCGCGACGACCGTGGTGGGGACGTCGGGCCAGGCCGGCAACGGCCACGGGTCCTCGAACGGGCGCGTGGACTGGTCGCGCGGTGGAGAGGCGAACGCCTCCCGGGTGATGTCCTCGGGCACGTCGGCGAAGAAGTGCACGAGCGGGTCGAGCTCCCCGTCGAAGGTGTGCCCGGTGGCCTCCCACCACTGCCCGCCGGTCTCCCCCGTGCGCGGGACCATGGCGTTGACGAGGACGAGGCGCCGCACGTCCATGCGGTCGCAGACCAGCGGGGCGGACAGTCCGCCCATCGACTGGGCCACCACCGTGACCGGTCCGGGGTCCGGGCCCGCCGCGGCGACGATCGCGTCGGCGTAGGCCGCGAGACCGGCGTCGGGATCGTCGGCGGGCAGCTCGACGGCGACGGCGTCGGGCAGCAGCGGGACGACGCGGTGCCAGTACCACGCCTGGCCGCCGGCCCCGGGGACCAGGACGTACCTCATACCCCTCCGACCCCACGCGGCGCGGCAACTCATCGCGCCGGCCGGCGGTCGGTCCGGAGGTGCCTGACATGCTGGGGCGATGCTTCTCGTCATCTTCGGGCCGCCCGCCGTCGGCAAGATGACGGTGGGCCGGGCGGTGGCGGCCCGCAGCGGGTTCCGGCTCTTCCACAACCACATGACGATCGAGCCGCTGCTGGAGGTCTTCGGCTACGGCACCCATGCCTTCACCACGCTCAACGGCGAGTTCCGCCGCCGGGTGATGGAGGAGGCGGCCGCGCACGGGGTCGACCTGATCTTCACGGTCGTGTGGGCGCTCGACCGCCGCGCCGACCTGCGGGAGATCCGTGCCTACGTGGAGTGCTTCGACGAGGTGGCCTTCGTCGAGCTGCGCGCCGACCTGGGGACGCGGCTGGAGCGCAACCGCACCGAGGAGCGGCTGCTGCACAAGGCCTCCAAGCGCGACGTCGAGTGGTCGGACGGCAACGTGCGCGAGATGGAGGAGCGGTGGCAGATGACGTCGGCCGAGGGCCCGCTGGAGGCCGCGGAGCTCCTGGAACGGCACCCGCACCTCGTGCTCGACACGGTCGGCGTGCCGCCGGAGGAGACGGCGGCACGGATCGTGGCGTGGCTCGACGAGGTGCGCTGAGGTCAGCGGGTTACGGTCGACGACACATGTCCATCGGACCCCGACCGGGCGGAGCTGCCAGCGTGACCGACTACGACGAGTTCGCGCGCGCCTATTCGGACGCCAACGAGGGCAACCTGCTCAACGCCTGGTACGAGCGACCCGCCATGGTCGAGCTCGCCGGCGACGTGGCGGGTCGAGACGTCCTCGACGCCGGCTGCGGGTCCGGACCGCTCGCTGCCGCGTTGCGGGACCGAGGGGCGCGGGTCAGCGGGTTCGACCTCAGCCCCGGGATGGTCGCGCTCGCCCGCGAACGGCTCGGTGAAGACGCGGACCTGCGCGTCGCCGACCTCGACGCACCCCTGCCCTACGACGACGACGCGTTCGACATCGTGGTCTGCTCGCTGGCGCTGCACTACCTGCCCGACTGGGCCGGGGCCCTGGCCGAGCTGCGCCGCGTGCTCCGCCCCGGCGGACGCCTCGTGGTCTCGGTGCCCCACCCGGCCGCCTACCTCGTCAACTACCCCGGACGGGACTACTTCGCGCTGACCCGCTACTCCGAGGAGTTCGAGTTCGGCGACCGGACCGCGACGCTGACCTACTGGCACCGGCCGCTGCACGCCATGACCGACGCGTTCACCGCGGCGGGCCTGAGGCTCCTGGCCGTGGGAGAGCCGCCGTGGTCGCCCGCCACCCCGACCGAGCTGCTGCCGGCTCGCGCCGCGGGGCGGACGGCCTTCGTCTGCTTCCTCTTCTTCACCCTCGAGGCACCCTGAGGCAGCGCGGACGCCGCCGACGTCAGAGCACGTCGGCGCGAGCGACCCGCTGGGCCTTGGGGAGGATCCCCGACCAGACCTCCTGGAGGACCCAGAGCACGTCGAGCAGCACCTCGGCGGGAACGGCGTCAGCGGTCCAGATGACACGGCCCTCGGCCTCGTCGCCACCTCGCGGGCGCCCCGGGACCGGTCGCAGGAGGTGCGTGACCACCGGGTCCTGCTCCCCGCTCCTGCGGAGCTCGACCCGGTCGGCGAAGACGGGGCCACCCGCGGCCTCCCAGGTCCAGGCGCGCCCACCGGGTCCCTCGACGGCGAGGAGCCACGGCGAGGCGGCCCCGGGCAGGCGGCGCAGCCCGGTCCGGCGGAGCTCCGCCCGCTCGGTCGTGACGGGCTCGTCGAGCACGGTCGCGGAGGAGACCGGATAGGACCAGACGATGCCTCCCGGCCCGGTGCCGTGGCACAGCTCCGAAGCGACCGCCGCCTCGCCGTCGACGCTGGCGACCATCGGCACGCCGCGCCAGTCCACCGAGACCGCACGACCGCCCAGCGTCAACGAGCACCGGTGCTGCTGGCGCAACGGCCCCGGTCGGCTTGCGTGCCTCTCGATCGGGGGCAGCCCGTCGACCATCGCGGCGAGCCCGGGTTCACCGAGCGGCGCCCAGAGCCAGGCGCGCAGGTCGTCGTGCGCGCTCATCGGGGAGCCGGGACGTCACGGAGCAGGGCCGTGAGCTCGCTCCGCAGGTTGGGCGTGCGGACGAGCGCACGCACACGCCGGAGGGTCGTCTCCTCGGCGACCAGCGGCCAGAGCCGCACCAGGAGGGAGTCGCGGACCCGACCCAGCTCGGGGTCGCCGGACAGCGCCCCGATCCGCTCCGCCAGGGGGAGCACCCTCGGGTCCTCCGAGCCGCTCTCCGCCGGCGGCACCTCACGGAGCAGCTGGTCGACGAGCAACCGGACCCGATCTCCCTCCTCCAGCCGCTGCCCCAGGGGGCCGGCGAGCAGCTGCTCGAGCTCGTCGTACGGCGCGACCTCCGTGGCCGCCAGGGCGGCCATGACGTAGCCCTGCCCGAGCCTCGGGTGGGCGTCCACCAGGGCCAGGGCCGCCTGCCACCCCTCCTGCCGGGCCACCGCGCCGACGAGGACCTCTCGCAGCTCGGCCAGCTCGGCCGTCTTCCGGCGCGGCTCCAGCCGGGTCCACTCGGCGAAGAACTGCTCGTGGTCGCCGCTCCACGCGAGGTGCAGACCCACGTCGCGATGCCCACGGAGCGGGTCCTTGAGGAGCTCCGCCTCGGCGTGGGCCTCGTCGAGGCGACCGGCTGCGACGAGCCGGCCGATGCGATGGCGCCGGAGGGCTGACGTGTGGCGCTCGGGGAGAGCGTCCACGAGCTCCTGAAGGTCGGCGTCGGTCAGCAGACCGATCGCCGCGGCCAGGCAGGCCAGCTCGACGGTCGACGTCCGGTCCCGGTCGCGCTCGTCGACGAGGTACCTCACCGTGCCGAGGGAGCGGGGCGGTGCCAGGAGCGCGAGGAACACCGGAAGGTCGTCGGGTGCCTCCATGACAGCAGGGCGCAGCAGCGCCAGGATCGCGTCGAGGATGGCGTCCGAGCGGTCGCCCTGCACCCGGCGCAGGAGAAGCTCGCCGAGCGGGGACAGGTCGGAGGCGGTCGTGGTCACGTGGTCCCTCCCCAGGGGTCGTCCGAGCGGCCTTCCGCGATCCACTGTGCCACGCGCCGGCCCGTCGACGGCACAGCCGACGGGACCCCTACAGAAGGAGGGGCCCGACCCCGACCTCGGTATGCAGTCGCCTGCCAAGGGGATCCGGAGCCGCGACGGGGGTGGTGGCGCGGCGCACGGCATACCTAACGTGGCGGGCTCCACGACACAACACCGACCGGGAGGAACGTGGAGATGACACGACGCACACGCATGACGACGCTGGCCCGCTACCGGGGCGCCGCGGGGGCCATGGCCGCGAGCGCGGGGCTGTTGCTGACCGGTCTCGCGACGGCACCGGGCGCCTCAGCCGCGGAGGCCGGGACCGACGCGGAGACGGCGGCCAAGCCCGTGGTCTGCGCCGGCGACGTCACCTTCGGCATCGCCTGCTTCGACCCCGACGGCGACCACCTGCGGGTCGAGGACCTGGAGACCGACGGCTGGCGGATCGAGGCCCGGTGGGCCACCGACTACGGCCGCGCCGGCACCTGCGCCATCCCGACCGGCAAGGACTACCGGGACTGCAACTACGACATGGCGGAGGGTCGCGAGCTCTACTTCGAGGTGCACGCCATCAACGAGAAGTTCAACCTGCACGAGGTGCTCGGCCACAACTGGGCCGTCATCTAGGTCGCGGCGCGAGCACTTTCTCACGGGTGCCGGCGACACGCCGGTCCCGAGCGGCTCCAGCGAGCACGTGCTCGCTGGAGCCGCTTCACGTCGGCGTGTCGGCGGGAGGCAGGACGCTCGGCGGCACGTCCAGGTCGGGCGCGAGCTCGCGGACAAGGTCGCGCGCCCGGGCGTCCAGGTCGGCGACGATCTCCAGCACGGTGGCCGGGTCCTGCCCGCCCGGGTCGGCGACGGGCCAGTCGCGGTAGACCACCCCGGGGACGTAGGGGCACTGCTCTCCGCAGCCGAGCGTGATCGCCAGGTCGCTGGCCGCGATCATCTCAGGGGTCAGGAGCGTGGGCCGCTCCCGGGAGGTGTCGAGACCGAGCTGCCCGAGGGCGGAGGCGACCTCGGGGTGGATCTCGTCACCCGGTCGGGTGCCGGCGGACAGGGCCACCACCCTGCCCTGCGCGTAGTGCTCGGTGAGCAGGCGCGCGATGACCGAGCGGCCGCCGTTGCGGACGCAGGCGAAGACGACCTGCGTCACCTGCCCGGACGTGTTCACGCGGGGTCCGTCGCCACCGGCTTGGTGGCGCGGACGATCGCGCCGTGCATCCCGGGCACGGCCTCGTGGGTGAACTCGACCCCGACGTCGACGAAGCCCGCGGCGGTGAGGCCGTCGACGTACTCGCTGCGCGACAGGGCGCCGGCGATGCAGCCGACGTAGGAGCCCCGCTCGGCCCGGTCCGCGGGGGTCAGGTGGTCCTCGGCGACCACGTCGGAGATGCCGATGCGGCCGCCGGGGGTGAGCACGCGGAACATCTCGGCGAGCACCCTGGGCTTGTCGACGGAGAGGTTGATGACGCAGTTGGAGATGACGACGTCGACCGAGCCGTCGGGCAGCGGGACGTCCTCGATGGTGCCCTTGAGGAACTCGACGTTGGTCGCGCCGGCCCTGGCGGCGTTGGCGCGGGCCAGCTCGAGCATCTCGTCGGTCATGTCGACCCCGAAGGCGAAGCCGCTCTCCCCCACGCGACGCGCGGAGAGCAGGACGTCGATGCCGCCGCCGGAGCCGAGGTCGAGGACGCGCTCGCCGGGGCGGAGGTCCGCGACGGCGGTGGGGTTGCCGCAGCCCAGGCTGGCCGCCACCGCCTCGACGGGCAGCCCGTCCTGGTCCTCGGCGCCGTAGAGCACGGCACCGAAGGAGTCCTCGACGGCCTCGGCCGGGCCGGCGCAGCAGGACGACCCGCTGCAGTCGTCCACGACTGTGAGCTGCAGGGCGTCGTTGAGCTCGGCGTTGGTGGTCCCGCGCGCCACCGCGGTCGCGGCCTCGGCGTAGCGCTGCCGGACCTGCTCCCGCACGGCGTCGCTCTGGTTCGGTACGGAGTTGCTCGTGGCGGTCATGGTCCGTTGCTCCCTCGTCATCCTCAGCATGCATCGACGTCTGTCGATGCATCTCACCCTGCTCCACCTATCGACGATTGTCAATACGTCTGTCAGACTGGGACGCGTGACCCCCACCTCAGCCCTGCCCGTCGTCGACGTCAGCGTCGCGGCCGGCGCATGCTGCTCGCCCGTCACCGGCGGGGTGCTCGACGTGGACGAGGCCACCCGCCTGGCCCGGATCTTCAAGGCCCTGGGCGACCCGACGCGGGTCCGGTTGCTCTCCCTCATCGCGGCCCAGACCGACCAGGAGGCCTGCATCTGCGACCTCACCGACCCTGTGGGTCTCTCCCAGCCGACCGTCTCGCACCACATGAAGCAACTGGTGGAGGCCGGCCTGGTGGAGCGCGAGCAGCGTGGTCGCTGGGCCTACTACCGCGTCGTCGGCGAGACCCTCGAGGCGCTCAGCCACGCCCTCCGGCCCTGAGGCCGCCTGGCGCGGCATCACCAATTGGTCGATGACACGCCGGCCTCCGGCTTGCCGGGCCGTGGTCGGCGGGTCCAGCAGCCCCCGAGCGCGCCGATATCGGTCCTGGATCGGAGGACGAGGTGTGGCCCGGCTTCTACGTGCACGTCTGAGAGTTGCGCCCCCGTCGGTGGCACGCTGCGGCGGGATGGTGCCGGGCTCACGCCGCCGCCCGGCATCCCCTCGTCGGACCGGAGGGCAGCGCGAGCCCGGTCACGGCGGCGCTGACCCGGAGCAGCTCCCGGGACAGAGACTCGGACCGGCGCGGCGGAGCGATCGTGACCCGGGCCGGCGAGCCGCTGAGCTGCCCCCGTCCGCCGGGACCCCAGACCTCGCCGTTGCGGACGCCTGCCGCGGTCGCGGCGTGGACCAGCACCGCCGCACCGCCGTCCTTGCCGTGCATCCCCCGCACGATGAGTCGGGAGAGCCGGCTCACGTCGGTCGGCTGCGAGACGGGTATGCCGTCCCGCTCGGGCGTCAGCACGTCCACCGCGGTGCCGGGGTGGGCGAGCACCGAGGCGGCCCGGTGACGCGGGCTGCCGGTCAGGTCGGTGCTGCCTACCCCGGGAGCGAGGTGGTCCGCGAGGACCTGGTGCAGGAGCGTCACGGCCACCTTCGAGCGCGCGTAGCTGACGAACGACGGCTCCCGGCCAGGATCGGCGAGGCGGGACCACGGGTCACGACCGACCGGCACCCGGGAGCTGAGGCTGCCGACGTGGACCATCCGGGTGCCCCACTCCTCGATTCGGGGCAGCAGCCGTGCGAGGAGGGCGTAGTGACCGAGATAGGCCGTGCCGAGGTGCAGCTCGTAGCCGTCCGCAGTGAGGCGCGGCGGCTCGCGGCGCACGCCGTAGCTGACGACGGCAGCGTTCGTGACCAGCGCCGTGAGCGGTCGGCCGGCGGCGAGACGGGTGGCGGCAGCAGCCACTGACGCCAGGTCGGCCAGGTCGAGCAGCACCACCTCCAGCTCCGCCCCGGGCACCTGCCGCCGGATGCTTGTCGTCGCCGCCTCCGCCCGCCGTGGGTCGCGCGCCGCCAGCACCACGCGGTCACCGCGTCGCGCCAACTGTTCCGCGACGAAGTAGCCGATGCCGCTGGTCGCTCCCGTGACGAGAACGTTCCCCCTGGCCCCCATTGACCCATCCCCTGTCCAGCCTGTACCCGGCGTCGACGCCGGCCCCTGCCCGGGACCATAGCGCAGGTGTCTCGGAAGGACCAGCCCCGCTTGCGTGCAGGCATCGCGCCACGTGTCGGCGGGCAGCCGGCAGCGGCAAGGTCCTCACCCCGCACGGATCAGGTCGACAATGAAGCCCATGACGGTGCGCTCCTGTGTGCTCTCGGACCTCACGGACGCTCCCGTGCCCTGGCTGGTCCCAGATCCTGGTGCGGACGGCGGCGCATGCCTGGTCGAGGAGGTCGACGGTCGCCTGGTCGCTGCCGGCCTGCGACGCCCCGCGCGGACCAAGGGCACCCAGGACAGTGCGGAGGTATGGTGCGCCCCCGGCCACGGGACCCAGCTGCTGCGCGAGCTAGCCGGCGCGGGTGAGGGGCTCGATCGTGATCAGGGTCATCCCCGGCACTCCTGCCGCGACAGCGGTCGAGGCGGTCGGCGGCCGGATCATCCAGGCCGTCCCCGCGGCCTACTTCCCGAGCGCGCACCCCGAGGTCCAGGCCTGGGCGGAGGACCAGCTGGTCCGGTCCTCGAACGATGTGTGCCTCGAGGCCGGCGACCGGTACTCCCTGGACGACCTGCTGGACATGTGGATGGCTGCTTACGTGCGGATGCACGAGGACTGGGCCCCGACAGGTGACGTGGAAGCCACCCGTCAGGCCTTCGCCGGACGGTTCGCGCACGACCTGGACCTGCACCGCAGCAGCATCTCCCTGATCGAGGGACGTCCGACCGCGGCCGTCTTCACCATCGGACCTCTCGACGGGATCCTCATGCCCGTCCTGATCGAGATCGACCCACGCCACCCCGGGCGGGAGCTGGCCGCCAGGGCGGCGATCGCCACGATGCTCGTCCGGGCCGCCCCCACACCCGTCGAGTTCGACGGCCACGCCGACGAACCCACCTACATGCGGATCCTGCAGGACATTCCGCAGCGGTCCAACGGCAAGCTCACACCCATGAACCTCGTCGAGATCAGTGAGCAGGACGCGCGCCCCGCCACCGGTCCCGGTTCGCCCTCCCCCGGCACGGGAGGCCGGTGCAGCCCCGGTGGCTGAGCACGTTCACCACGTGGCCAGCCTTCGTCTGCACGCGGAGGGTCTGTTGGGCCGACGGAAGAACGTCGGTAGCCGTGCTCGTCGTAGTGCAACCCCCCGAACCTTGCACGAGCAGAGCTGCTAGCACGAGATGTGCGAGGCAACGCGGTTCGCGGCAGTGCGTGCGCTACCCCCGGGCAGCGCGTCCCCGGGGATACGGTCCGTCCCAGGCGACCCCGCCTCCCCCACCGTGCCATCGCACTGATCCCGGCGGCTGGTCTGCTGACCGGCTGTTCCGGTGAGCAGGAGGACGGCTCCACGCTCAGGGCCGACCCGGATCTTCCGTTCGCGTCCTTCCAGCGGCCCGCTGACGGCAGCACCCTGCGGCACCGCGGCCACGTGATGGCACCGGAATGGGAAATGCACGGGACCGTCACTCTGCGGAACGGGTGCGTGGGGCTCGGGTACACGAACGAGGAAAGGGACCAGGAGTTCGCCACACTCGGGGTACCGCTGCCGGCAACGTGGGATGCCGGCACTCAGACCGTGAGTGGGACGGGATACGAGTTCGTCGTGGGGGACACGCTCGATCTGTCCGGACAGCTCATCGACGATGAGGCGGCGCTACCGAGTGCCTGCCGGGGCGGAACCCGCAGGATCCTCGTCAGCAACGACAGCTGGATCCGCTCAGCCGGGTGATCCCAGGCTCGGGAGCGACCAGCCCAGACGGCAGAAGTACTGACGCAGCGCCTGTCGCTAGAAGTTGCTCGCCATGTTGGTGAACCGGCTGTAGTGACCCTGGAAGGCGACGACGATCGTGTCGGTCGGGCCGTTTCGGTGCTTGGCCACGATCACGTCGGCCTCGCCCTCGCGCTGCGACTCGCGCTCGTAGAGCGACTCGCGGTGCAGCAGGATGACGACGTCGGCGTCCTGCTCGATCGAGCCGGACTCGCGCAGGTCGCTCATCTGCGGCTTCTTGTCGGTGCGCTGCTCGGGACCACGATTCAGCTGGGAGAGCGCGATAAGCGGCACCTCGAGCTCCTTGGCGAGCAGCTTGAGGGCACGGCTGAACTCCGCGACCTCCTGCTGGCGCGACTCGACGCGCTTGCCCGAGCTCATCAGCTGGAGGTAGTCGACGATGACGAGCTTGAGGTTGTGCTGCTGCTTGAGGCGCCGGCACTTGGCGCGGATCTCCATCAGCGACATGTTGGGCGAGTCGTCGATGAACAGCGGCGCGTCGTGGATGCGGCCCTGGGTCTCCGCCAGGCGGGTCCAGTCGCGGTCGCGCATGTTGCCCTTGCGCATGTTCTGCAGCGGGATCTCCGACTCCGCCGACAGCAGACGCATGGTGATCTCGGTGCGGCTCATCTCCAGCGAGAAGACGACGGCGGGCATGCGGGCGTGGATCGCGGCGGCCCGCGCGATATCCAGCGCGAACGTCGACTTTCCGACGGCGGGTCGTGCCGCGACGATGATCATCTGACCGGGGTGCAGGCCGTTGGTCAGCTCGTCCAGGTCGGTGAACCCGGTGGGCACGCCGACCATCTCGCCGGTCGAGGACGCGTTGTGCTCGATCTCGTCGGTCGTGGGCTGGATGAGGTCGCCGATGGCGTGGTAGTCCTCGCCGCCGCGGCGGTCGGCGACCGCGAAGACCTCGGCCTGGGCCGCGTTGACGACCTCCTCGACGTCACCGCCGCCGTAGCCGATCTGCACGATGCGCGTGCCGGCCTCGACGAGGCGGCGCAGGATCGCCCGCTCGGCCACGATCTCGGCGTAGTAGGAGGCGTTGGCCGCCGTCGGCACCTGGGCGATGAGCTGGTGAAGGTAGGCGGTGCCACCGACGCGTGCCAGGTCGCCCCGCTTGGTCAGCTCGTCGGCCACGGTGATCGCGTCGACGGGCTCGCCGCGCGAGAAGAGGTCGATGATCGCCTCGAAGATACGCTCGTGCGCGGGCCGGTAGAAGTCCGCGGCCTTGACGATCTCGGAGCACTCGCCGATCGCGTCCTTGGACAGCAGCATCGCGCCGATGGCGCTCATCTCGGCGGCCACGTCCTGCGGCGGGAGCCGGTCCTCCCCGGGAGCCTCCGGGGTCCCGTAGGCCTGCTCCAGCTCGCTCAGCGACATACGCCCTCCAACTCCTTCTCCGACCGTGCGAGCAGTCCATCACCACCCACTGACACCCGACCTCGCCCGCCGGTCATCAGGTCACCGTAGGACCTCGCCCGACTCCCACCAAACGTCCCTGTGGACAGGATGTGGACCGTATGTGGAGGAGTGGTGGACGACGCGCCGCAGGGGGTGCGGGCAGGTGTGGACAGCCCCTGTGGACGACGAACCACTTGCGCCCCATCAACCCCTCTGACCTGCGTTTTCGGGATGCACAGGCTGTGGACGAAAACTCGTTTGGCAGACTCCTGCCCCGTGAGCACCTCTACGCCCCACCCACCCCCGCAGCCCGACGAGGGCATGCGTCGCGAGGTGCTCCGGCTGGCCGTCCCCGCCTTCCTCGCCCTCGTCGCCGAGCCGATGTTCCTGCTCGCGGACTCCGCGATCGTCGGCTACCTCGGCACCGCCCCGCTCGCCGGCCTCGGCGTGGCCAGCGGCATCCTGCTCACCGCGGTCAACATCTTCGTCTTCCTCGCCTACGGCACCACCGCGGTCGTGTCCCGCCGCCTGGGCGCCGGCGACCAGAAGGGTGCCGTCAGCGCCGGTGTCGACGGCATGTGGCTGGCCCTGGTCCTCGGGGTGGTGGCGGCCGCGGCCATCGCGATCTGGGCCGGTCCCCTCGTCGCCGTCTTCGGCACCTCCCCCGAGGCCAGCGCGGAGGCGGTCACCTACCTGCGCATCTCGGCCCTCGGCATACCGCCGATGCTCGTGGTGCTCGCGGCTACCGGCGTGCTGCGCGGGATGCTCGACACCCAGACCCCGCTCGTCGTCGCGACCGTCGGGTTCACCGTCAACGCCCTCCTCTCGCTCTTCCTCGTCCACGGGGTCGGGTGGGGCATCGGCGGTGCCGCCTGGGGCTCGGTCATCGCCCAGACGGGTATGGGGCTCGCGCTCGCCTGGGTGGTCGTCCGCGGCGCCCGGCAGATCGACGCCTCGCTGGCCTTCACGCCCGCCGGCGTGCTCCGCTCGGCGATCGACGGCGTGCCCCTGCTGGTGCGCACGCTCGCGCTGCGCGCGGTCCTCCTCGTCACCACCTGGGTGGCCGCCGGTCTCGGCGTCGCCGAGCTCGCCGCGCACCAGGTCGCGATGACCGTCTGGGGCGCGCTGGCCTTCGCCCTCGACGCCCTGGCGATCGCCGCCCAGGCGCTGACCGGACGTGCACTGGGTGCCGGCGACGTCGCGGGCACCCGTGCGGTGACCTGGATGATGGTGCGCTGGAGCGTCTGGTTCGGGCTCGGCCTCGGCGTCCTGATCGTTGCCCTGCACCGGGTGATCCCGCTGGGCTTCTCCAGCGACGACGCGGTCCGCACCGCCCTGGCGCTGACCTTGCTCGTGGTGGCCGTCGGGCAGCCGATCGCAGGGATCGCCTTCGTCCTGGACGGCGTCCTCATCGGCGCCGGCGACGCCCGCTGGCTGGCCGTCGCCCAGACCGTCTTCCTCGTCGCCTACCTGCCGATGGTGCTCGCCGTCTGGTTCTCCGGCGTCGACGGGCGGGCCGGGCTGATCTGGCTCTGGATCGCCTTCACCGGCTACATGGCCGTGCGCACGGCCGGGCTGCTCTGGCGGGCGCGCGGCGACGCCTGGATGGTGACCGGCGCTGCCCGCTGACGGGCAGGCTGACGCACCCGGCGCCGGACGAGGTGCGGTGTCAGCCCTGCGGGCGGTCCGGCATACCGGTGCCGGACTGGCCGCCCGCCGCCGGGCTCGGGCCGGGCGGGGCCGCGCCCGGCTGGAGGCGCCGTCCGCGGCTGCCGAGGTGGATGTCGGCCAGCTCGACCTGGCCGGTGCGGAAGCCCGCGCGGCCCACCATGTGGGCTCCGGCGGGGATCGTCAGCAGCTGGAAGACGCCGATGAGCACGAGCATCCCGACGTCGAGACCCGAGCGGGTGCGCAGGCCCACGCCGAGGATGACGAGGAGGACACCCAGCACCTGCGGCTTGGTGCCGGCGTGCATGCGGGTCAGCAGATCGGGGAAGCGGAGCAGGCCGATTCCGGCCACGAGGCAGAGCATGGCCCCCATGAGGAGGAAGACGAGACCGAGGAGGTCCGCGACGGTGGTCCAGCTCACTTCGGCACCTCCGGGTCACGGTCCTTGGCCACGAAGCGCGCCACCGCCACCGAGCCCATGAAGCCGACGAGCGAGAGCGAGATGAGCAGCGGCAGCGTCGTCGAGCCGTCGGTCAGCGCCGCCTGGGCGCCGAGGGAGCAGATGACGATCGAGACGAGCGTGTCCGAGCCGACGACGCGGTCCAGCACGCTCGGGCCGATGGTGATGCGGATGAGCACGAGCAGGGCGGAGAGGGCGAGGAGGCCACCGATCATCCACGCCAGCACGGTCTCGACCAGGTCCAGGCTCATCGCTCCTCCTCCGTGGTCGCGTCGCGCAGGGAGTCCCGCACACCCCCGACGGTCTCGTCGCTCTGCACCTGGGCCAGCGCGGGCACGGGCGGGCGGCGCCGCGGGTCGAGCACGGAGTTGGGGTCGGGGTGGAAGGCCCGCAGCACGCGCGCCTCCTGCGCGAGCACCCGGCGGCGCACCATCTGCGCCTGCCGCAACGTGGTGACGTCGAGGGCGTGCAGGGTGAGCAGCCGCTCGTGCGGCTCGAGGTCGATGACGACGGTGCCGGGGACGAGGGCGACCATCTCGGCGGTGATCGTCTGGAGCAGCTCCTCGTCTCCGGCGAGCTCGATGTCCATCACCGCGCCCCGGGTCGTGGGACCGTGCCGGATCGCCAGCCAGGACACCTCGAGCGAGGCGACGACGAGGTCGTAGAGGAAGCGGCCCATCAGCACCATCGTGGCCAGGGGACGCACGACGAAGCGCACCTGGACCCGCGGCAGCGGGAAGAGCAGCAGCACGAGAGCGGCCACCGCCGCCCCGCCGACGACGGTGAGCGGATCGGGGGCGCCCCACAGCAGGACCCACACGGCGGTGAGCCACAGGACCGAGCCGATGGAGATCCGACGGCGGGCGATGGTGTTCACAACGTCACCCCCGGTCCGAGGACGGCCTCGAGGTAGGGCTGGCGCAGCATCAGGTCGACCGCCGCCCGCGTGGTGATGTCGTAGAGCGGCCCGGCCACCACCGTCAGCCCGACCGTGATGGCGACCAGGGTGCTGGTCGGGACCAGGACGCCGAGGCCGAGCGCCTCGTGGTGACCGCCGCGGATCGGGCCGCTGCCGGTGATGCCCTCGGGGTTCTCGGACCAGAAGGCGCGGCCCCAGACCCGGGCGACGGCATACAGGGTGAGCAGCGAGGTGAGCACCGAGCCGACCACCACGGTCATCGCCAGCCAGCCGCCGTCCTGCACGCCGGCCTGGAGGAGGCCGACCTTGCCGAGGAAACCGGTGAAGGGCGGGATGCCGCCGAGGTTCATCGCCGGGATGAAGAAGAGGATGCCTACCACCGGGGAGATCCGCGCCAGGTTGCCGAGGCGACTGGTGTCGCTGGAGCCGCCGACGCGCTCGATGAGGCCGGTGACCAGGAAGAGCGTGGTCTGGATGAGGATGTGGTGGACGACGTAGAAGATCGCGGCCGCCAGGCCGGCGGTCGAGCCCACCGCGATGCCGAAGAGCATGTAGCCGATGTGGCTGACGAGCGTGAACGAGAGCATCCGCTTGATGTCGTCCTGGACGATCGCACCGAGGATGCCCACCACCATGGTCAGCAGCGAGGCCCACAGCAGCAGGTCGTCGAGGCGCGAGCTCGGGAAGAGCAGCGTCTGCACGCGGATCATCGCGTAGATCCCGACCTTGGTGAGCAGGCCGGCGAAGACGGCCGTGATCGGCGCGGGGGCGGTCGGGTAGGAGTCGGGCAGCCATCCCGACATCGGGAAGACCGCCGCCTTGACCGCGAAGCCGATGAGCAGCATGAGCTGCATGACCGCGATGGTGCCCGAGGGCAGGTCGCCGATCCGCTGCGCCAGCAGGGCGAGGTTGATGGTGCCGGTCGAGCTGTAGACCATGCTGATCGCCATGAGGAAGATCAGCGAGGAGAGCAGCGAGACCAGCACGTAGGTCGTGCCGGCCCGGACGCGCTCGGCGGTGCCACCCAGCGTCAGCAGCACGAAGCTCGCGGCCAGCAGCATCTCGAAGCCGACGTAGATGTGGAACAGGTCCCCGGAGATGAAGGTCGTCGTGACGCCCGCGGCGAGGACGAGGATCGTGGGGTGGAAGACGGGCAGCGGCGAGTGGCCGTCGCTCTCGTCGTCGAAGGAGCTCGCGCCCTGGCCGATCGAGTAGCCGAGGACGCTCATCGTCACGGTCGTCGAGACGATGACCATGAGGGCCGCGATGCGGTCCACGACCAGGACCACGCCCTCCCAGGGAAGCCACCCGCCGACGTAGACGACCTGTGCGCCCTGCTGGTCGGCGGCCCAGAGCAGGACGCCGGCGAGCACGAGCATGCAGCTCAGGACGGTCATGCTCACGGTGCGCTGCACCCAGGTGCGGCCCGCGGCCGCCAGGGCCAGGCCGGCGCCGACCAGGGGAAGCACGACGAGCAGCGGCACCATCCACGCGTAGGGGGTGATCACGGGCGCTCCCCCTCGTCGGTCGCCGGGTCGGGCTCGGGCACCGGGTTGCCACCGCCGGGGGCGTCGTCCCCGGCGCTCACGTCGTGGTCGTCGTCGGGATCGGCGAGCGGGGCGTCGCCGGAGTCGCCGGTGCCGGAGGCCGCGCCCACCAGGCCGCCCGCCTCGGCCACGTCGTCACGGTGGTACTTGCTCTCGGTCCGCTCGCCCTCGGCCGCGATCTGCTCGGCGACGTCGCGCGCCGAGGGGCTGCCGGTGTCGTCGGCCTCCGCGCGGGCGTGGATGCGCGCCGACTCGGTGTCGTCGCTGACGAGGTCGACGCCGGAGAGCTGGCGGCCGCGGTGGGCCAGCGCGAGCACGAAGGCGGTCATGCCGAGCGTGATGACGATCGCGGTCAGCACCAGCGCCTGCGGGACCGGGTCGGCCATCGGGGCGTCGGAGCCGTCGACGATCGGAGGTGCACCGGCGGGGCCGGAGGCGACGATGAAGAGCAGGTTGGCGCCATTGCCCAGGAGCAGGAAGCCCATGAGCGCACGGACGAGGGATCGCGACAGGAACAGGTAGGTGCCGGTCGCGATGAGGGCGGAGGCGACGACGATCGTCGTGATGTTGGGGCTCACGCGCGCACCTCCTCCCGCTCGGCCTGCTGCTCCCGCTCGTCGCGGATCTGGTCGTCGATGCCGGAGCCGAAGCTGCGGAGGATGTCGAGCATCAGCCCGATGACGACGAGGTAGACGCCGAGGTCGAAGAGCAGCGAGGTCACGACGTGGACCTCACCCAGCAGCGGGATGTGCAGGTCGGTGACCCAGCTGCGCAGCGGGGGCGAGCCCAGCAGCATCGGCAGCGCGGCGGAGCCCGCGGCGATGCCCAGGCCGGAGCCCAGCAGCGCGGCGGGGCGCACCGGCAGCGCGGCCCGCAGCTCGGCGCCGTAGCCCGCGAGGTAGCGCAGGCACAGCGCCAGGCCGGCGACGATGCCCGCGGCGAAACCGCCGCCGGGGTCGTTGTGACCGGAGAAGAGCAGGTAGACCGACCACAGCATGATCGTGTGGAAGACCAGGTGGGTGACGATCTCCAGGATCGTCGAGCGCCGGTCCGGGTCGAGCACGTCGGTGCCCGCGATCCAGGAGGTGCCCGAGGGGGTCACCGGCTCGGCGTCGGGCTCCACCCGGCCACCGGCCCAGCGGGAGCGGGCGCGCAGGATGCCGCGGGTGGCGCGCTGCATGTTGTCGTCGCGGAGGAAGATGAGGCTCGCGACACCGGTCGCCGTCGCCAGCACGACCGACAGCTCGCCCATGGTGTCCCAGGCGCGGACGTCGACGAGGATGACGTTGACGATGTTGGAGCCGCCGCCGTAGTCGACGGAGCGCTCGGCCAGGTCGACGCCGGCGGGCTCGTGCACCCGGGACCCGGCCGCCAGCGCCGCGAGGACACCGACCATGGTGCCGACGGAGATGCCGAGCAGCGCGCGCACCCGGCGGGTGAGCCTGGTCGGGTCGTCGGGGAAGCGCCCGGACAGCCGGCGCAGCACGAGGACGAGCACGACGAGCGTCACGGTCTCGACGAGCAGCTGGGTCAGGGCCAGGTCGGGCGCCCCATGGAGCAGGAACAGCAGGGCGGTGCCGTAGCCGGTGACGCTGACCAGGAAGACGGCGCGCAGCCGGCGGCGGGCGCGGGTGGCGAGGTAGGCGGCCAGGACGACCAGCGCGCCGGTGAGCACCTGCGACGGGGAGTCGAACCAGCGCACCTCGTCGGGCCAGCTGATCTGCCGCGTGACCAGGGTCAGGCCCGGCAGGACGACGACGACGGTGAAGATCGTGCCCAGCAGCACCGGCAGCGAACCGCGCTGCATGAAGCCGGTGACCTCGAGCGCCACGCGGTCCACGCCACGCATGATGTGGTGGTAGGTCCGGCCGGCGTCGAAGGGGAAGAGCGGCACCGGCACCTCGACCGGGCGGCGTGCCTGGCCCCACCACCACGCGAGGCCGAGCGCCCAGATGCCGATCGAGACCAGCAGCGGCAGGCTCACGCCGTGCCACAGCCCCAGGTGCACCTCGTGGGCGTCGGCGACGTGCTCGACGGTGGTGGTGTGCGTCTCGAGCACGCCCTCGAGGCGGGTCGAGGTGAGGCCCAGCACGAGGCCGCCCAGCGAGAGCAGCGAGGGTATGCCGACGAGCACCCAGGTGGGCTTGTGCCAGCGGGGCGGGGTCGGCTTGCCGGTCGGCGGGCGCGCACCGTCGGTGAAGGCGCCCCAGACGAATCGGGTCGAGTAGGCCATGGTGAGGACCGACCCGAGGACGACGGCGACGCCGGCCATCCCCTGCAGCGACCACCAGCCGTCGACGGGGTGGAGGACGGCGCCCAGCGCGGCCTCCTTGCCGACGAAGCCGATCAGCACGGGGAGCCCGGCCATCGACATCGCCGACAGCGTGGCAAAGATCGCCAGCACCGGCATGTGCCCCCGGACGCCGACGAGGCGACGGATGTCGCGGGTCCCGACCGAGTGGTCGATCGTGCCCACCGTGAGGAAGAGCGAGGACTTGAAGAGCGCGTGCGCGACGACCAGCGTCAGTCCGGCCAGGGTGGCCCCGGCGCTGCCGTAGCCCAGCAGCAGCACGAGGAAGCCGAGCTGGCTGACCGTGCCGTAGGCCAGGAGCAGCTTGAGGTCGTTCTGCCGCGTGGCGCGGAACGCGCCGAGCAGCATCGTGCCGCCGCCCAGCACCAGGACGATCCACTGCCAGGCCGGCAGGTCGGCATACCCCGGGGCGAGGCGCGCGACGAGGTAGACGCCGGCCTTGACCATCGCCGCGGCGTGCAGGTAGGCGCTGATGGGTGTTGGTGCCACCATCGCGCCCGGCAGCCAGAAGTGGAAGGGGATCAGGGCCGACTTGCTGATCGCGCCCACGAGGAGGAGCACGATCCCGGCGGTGACCACCGGGGAGGTGATCGGGTGCCGCACGACCTCGCCGAGGCTGTAGGTGCCCGCCGTGTGCCCGATCATCACGATGCCGACGAGCATCGCCAGACCACCCGCGGTCGTGACGATGAGCGCCTGCTTGGCCGCCCGGGTGCTGGCCTGGCTCGTCGACAGGTAGCCGATGAGCAGGTAGGACAGGACGGTCGTGATCTCCCAGAAGACGTAGAGCAGCAGGAGGTTGTCGGACGTTACGAGGCCGAGCATCGCGCCTGCGAAGCCGACGAGGCTGGCGGCCAGGAGAGCGACGTTGTTCTCGCCGTCGGAGTCGACGTAGTGGGCGCAGTAGAGCAGGACGAGGGCACCCACGCCGGACACGACGAGGGTGAGGACCCACGCCAGGACGTCCATCCGGAAGACCAGGTCCATGCCGAGGTCGGGGACCCAGGCGAAGCGTTCGGTGTAGCCCTCCCCGTCGCGGGCGGCGCCCAGCTGCGTCGCGGCCCAGACCGCGGTCGCCGCGGGGGCCAGGGCGACGGGCGCGAAGGCGCGCGACCCGAAGCGGCGCACCAGGGTGGGGGCCACGATCGCAGCCCCCAGGTGCAGCACGAGGAGGGCAACGATCACGATGAAGGGCCCTCCTGGGGTGTGCGTGCGCGTACGGCGTGGGGAAAGTCTACCGTCGGGGTGTCGTCCGGCTCACACCGGGGAGCCTGGACGAGATTTTGACATGCCCTGGACAGGGCTGGGACGCGGCAGACGTACGACGGCCCCGGTCCCGCTGGGCGGGGCCGGGGCCGTCGCGGACCGGCCGGGCACGAGGCCCGGCCGACCGGTGTCAGGCAGCGGTGACGGTGACCGTCAGGTCCGCGGAGACGCCCTCGTGCAGGCGCACGTGGACGGCGTGGTCGCCGAGCGTGCGGATCGGGGCCGGGACCTCGATCTGGCGCTTGTCGACCTGCGGGCCGCCGGCGGCCACGATCGCCTCGGCGATCTCGGCCGGGGTGACGGCGCCGAACAGACGACCGCCCTGGCCCGCACGGGCCGCGACGGTGATGGTGGTGCCCTCCAGGCGACCCTTGGCGGCCGAGGCCTCCTCGGCCGACTTCAGCGCACGCTTGGAGCGCGCCGCGGTGATGGAGTCGACCTGCTTCTGGCCACCCTTGGTCCACGGGGTCGCGACCTTGCGGGGCAGCAGGAAGTTACGGGCGTAGCCGTCCTTGACGTCCACGACGTCGCCGGGGGTGCCCAGGCCGGACACGGGCTGGGTCAGAATGAGCTTCATCAGCTTCTCCTTGTCGTCGCGGGGTCAGCGGGCGGAGCTGCTGTAGGGCAGCAGCGCCATCTCGCGGGCGTTCTTCACCGCGTTGGCGATGCGGCGCTGCTCCTGGACGGAGACGCCGGTGACGCGACGCGCGCGGATCTTGCCGCGGTCGGAGATGAACTTGCGAAGCAGCGCGGTGTCCTTGTAGTCGATCGACTCGATCTTCGCGGACTTGAGCGGGTTCGCCTTCTTCTTGGGCTTACGCACAACGGGCTTGGCCATCGTGGTGCTCTCCCCTTTCGTGAGAGCCCGAGCGGTGCTCGGGATGGTGTGTAACTGAAGGTGTTGCGTGGATCAGAACGGCGGCTCGTCGTAGGACGGCGCACCGCCCCAGCCACCGGACTGCTGCTGGCCGGACTGGCCACCACCGGTCGCCCACGGGTCGGACTCGGGCTGGCCGCCGCCGGACTGCGGGCCGGACTGCTGTCCGCCCCAGCCGCCCTGCTGACCACCGGGCTGGCCACCGGCCGGCTGCCCGCCGCCCTGGTTGCCGCCCCAGCCGCCCTGCTGACCGCCACCGCGCTGGGCCTTGGTCACCTTGGCGGTGGCGTAGCGCAGCGAGGGGCCGATCTCGTCGACCTGCATCTCCATGACGGTGCGGTTCTCGCCCTCCTGGGTCTGCCAGGAGCGCGAGACGAGCCGACCGGTCACGACGACGCGGGTGCCGCGGGTGAGGGACTCCGAGACGTTCTCCGCCGCCTCGCGCCAGACCGAGCAGCGCATGAACAGCGTCTCGCCGTCCTTGAACTCGTTGGTCTGGCGGTCGAAGGTGCGCGGGGTGGACGCCACCGTGAAGTTGGCGACGGCCGCACCGCTCGGGGTGAAGCGCAGCTCGGGGTCGGCCGTCAGGTTGCCGACGATGGTGATGGGGGTCTCTCCGGCCATGTCAGGTCGTCCTCGATCTGGGGGTGTCTGGGTGGGATCTGTCCAGCAGGTGTGCCGCGGGCGACGCTCAGGCGTCGCGGCGCAGCAGCTTGGTCCGCAGGACGGACTCGTTGAGGCCCAGCTGGCGGTCCAGCTCCTGGGCGGTCGCGGGCTCGGCGGTCATCTGGACGACCGCGTAGATCCCCTCGGCCTGCTTCTTGATCTCGTAGGCCAGGCGACGGCGTCCCATGACGTCGATCTCGTCGACGGAGCCACCCTCCTTACCCACGACAGCGAGCATCTTCTCCAGCGTCGGCTGGAGGCTCCGCTCGTCGGTCTCGGGGTCGAGGATGATCATCAGTTCGTACTGACGCATGCGTGAACCCACCTCCTTCGGTCTCATGGCGGTCACGGTCTCTCCGTGACAGGAGGGCTTCATACGTCGCCACCGCCCCCACCCTGCCACCGACCGCTCGGTCGGGTGCGTGGTCGTCCACAGGCGCGAGCCGGCGGACACGGGGAACGGTGAACCCCTCCACGATACCGGCCGCGGCCGGTGCCGTCCTAATCCCGTGGCGACCCACCTCGGCGCCCGCTCGACACGCCCGGACCCCCGGGGGCGCTCCGTCCGACCGGCCCCGGTCTACATTCGCCCCATGAACCCGGGGACCGCGCCGGTGCGGCTCTACCCGCGTGGCTTCCTTCTCTCGCCCGCGGCCGAGCCGCTCCTCGACGACCTCGGAACCTTCCGGACCCTCCCGCTGCCGGGCTACGTCCTCCAGGTCGACGAGCTGGCCGAGGTGTCGGTCGCCGTGCACGGCGACGACTGGGTGGCCGTGGTCGGCAAGGCCTGGCCCCTGAGCAGCGGCGACCTTCCCTCCGACGGCGACCCTGCCCGTCATCTGCTGCCCCGGCTGCTGCTCGGGGGCGCCGCAGCGGTCGAGTCCGCCCTCTACGACGTCTCCGGCCGGTATGCCGTGCTGGCCCGGACCGGCGGCCGGGTGGTCGCCTGGAACGACGCCGCCGCGACGCGATCGGTCTTCTTCGACGCCGCCCGCCGGCGGGTGTCGAGCCACTACGACATCCTGCGGCGCGGCCGCACCGGCACGCCCGACCGGCTGCCCTTCGGCGCGAAGGTGGGCGTCAACCTCCTCCTCGACCTGACCTCGCAGCCGGGGATCGGTGCCCTGGTCGCCAACCACCGCCTCGAGCTCGGGGACGGACGCCAGGTCCGCTTCCACGGCAACGGCGCCAACCCGGCCCTCGAGCTGTCCGTGTCCGAGCGCCTGGAGCTGGTCGAGGACCTGTGGACCGAGCAGCTCGACCGCCTGGTCGCCCTGGGGGTCCCGCTCGTCATGTCGATGAGCGGCGGCCTGGACTCGCGGGCGATGCTCGCGATGGCGCGCGAGCACCGGGCGTTCTTCCGGAGCTTCACCTACACCAGCGCCTCGGCCGTCGAGGGGCGGCCGCCGCGCAACCGCTGGGAGGAGGTCGTCGGCCTCGACCACGAGCTCACGCAGCAGATGCGCGAGCTCCTGCCCCCCGACCACCACGTCATCGTCCGCACCCCGTCGGCCTGGGCGCAGGCCAACAAGGAGGTCCTGGCCCGCAACTCCACGCACGAGCACGGGCGGTGGCTGCTGCCCACCTACCTGTCCATCACGCCCGACCCCCGGTCGGTCCACTACCGCGGCAACCTGTTCGAGATCGGCCGCTGCTACTGGGGCACCGCGGAGGCGGGCGAGGACCCGCTGGCCACGCTCTGCCGGGTGCTGCGGGCGCACTCGCCGAAGGTCGCCCTCCCGGACGAGACCGTGGACGCGGTGGTGCGCGAGCGCGGGGCCGCCCTCGGGTTCGACGACCTGTCCGAGCACTACGCCGTGCCCGACCTCGCCTACTGGGAGCTGCGGCACGCGCGCTGGTACGCCCAGGTGCTCAACGAGACCGACACGGCCTTCGACACCTTCACCCCGCTCAACGCGCGCCGCCTGCTCGACGTCCTGCTGTCCTTCCCGGTCGAGCAGCGCGGGTCGGCCTGGGCCCAGCACGAGCTCATCCACCGCAACCACCCCTCGCTGCTCTTCTTCGGCATCAACGACCGCGCCGACCTCTACGTCCGCTTCGCGGCCCCGGCCGCCCCGGAGGGGGCTGGCGAGCCGGCGCTGGCGCGACGGTGAGAAGCGGCTCATCTGCCGCCGCCATACTGGTCCGGTCCGCCAGCACCCAGGGAGTCAAGCCATGAAGATCGCCGTTGCCGGGACCGGTTACGTGGGACTGTCCAACGCCGTGGTGCTGGCGCAGCACCACGAGGTGGTGGCGCTGGACATCGACCCGACCAAGGTGGAGCTGATCAACGCGCGGCGCTCGCCGATCGTGGACCCCGAGCTGGAGGACTACCTGGCCAACAACGGCCTGGACCTGACCGCCACGACCGACCCGGGCCAGGCCTACGAGGGCGCGCAGGTCGTGGTCATCGCGACCCCGACCGACTACGACACCGAGACCAACTTCTTCGACACCTCCAGCGTGGAGAAGGTCCTGGTCGACGTCCTGGCCCACGCCCCCGAGGCGGTCGTGGTCATCAAGTCCACGATCCCGGTCGGGTTCACCGAGCGGGTCCGCGCCGAGCACCCCGGCGCCACGATCCTGTTCTCCCCCGAGTTCCTGCGCGAGGGCCGGGCGCTGTACGACAACCTGCACCCCTCGCGCATCATCGTCGGCGACACCGGCCGGGCCGGGCGGATGTTCGCCGACCTGCTCGTGCAGGGCGCGCTGGACAAGGACGTGCCGGTGCTGCTGACCGGGTCCACCGAGGCCGAGGCGATCAAGCTGTTCGCCAACACCTACCTGGCGATGCGGGTGGCCTACTTCAACGAGCTCGATACCTACGCCGCGACCCGCGGCCTGGACACCAGGCAGATCATCGAGGGCGTGGGCCTGGACCCCCGCATCGGGGACCACTACAACAACCCCTCCTTCGGCTACGGCGGCTACTGCCTGCCCAAGGACACCCGCCAGCTGCTGGCCAACTACGGCGACGTGCCGCAGACGCTGATCACCGCGATCGTGGAGGCCAACACCACCCGCATGGACTTCATCGCCGCCGACATCGCCGAGCGCCACCCCCGCACCGTGGGGATCTACCGCCTCATCATGAAGGCCGGCTCGGACAACTTCCGCGCCTCCTCCGTCCAGGGCGTCATGTCCCGCCTGCAGGCCCGCGGCATCGAGATCGTCATCCACGAACCCACCCTGGACACCGACACCTTCCAGGGCGCCCGCGTTCTCGCCGACCTGGCCGAGTTCACCACCGCCAGCGACGTCATCATCGCCAACCGCCTCGACGACACCGCCCGCGGCTTCGGCCCCAAGCTCTACACCCGCGACCTCTACAGCCGCGACTAGACCGAGACCCCCCGTGACCGCCGGCACCGGCACCGCCGCTCCTGCTGGAGTGAGCCCCGCTGCCCGCCCCCGCGTCCTGCGCGGCGACATCGAGGGCCTGCGCGCGATCGCGGTCCTCATGGTCCTGCTCTACCACGCGGGCGTTCCCGGGCTGAGCGGTGGCTTCGCCGGTGTCGACGTCTTCTTCGTCATCTCCGGCTTCCTCATCACCTCGCAGCTGGTGTCCGAGGCCAGGCGCACGGGCACCGTCTCGCTGGCCCGCTTCTACGCCCGCCGCGCCCGCCGCCTGCTCCCGGCCGCCTCGCTCGTGCTCGTGGTCACCGCCGTGGCGGGCTGGCTGGTGCTGCCGCCCGGCCGCCGGGGCGAGCTCGGGACCGACGTCGTCGGGGCCACCCTCTACGTCGTCAACTGGGTCTTCGCCGGGCGGGAGGTCGACTACCTCGCCGAGGACTCCGCGCCGTCGCTGCTGCAGCACTACTGGTCGCTGTCGGTCGAGGAGCAGTTCTACGTCGTCTGGCCGCTGCTCATCCTGCTCGTGCTGTGGCTCGGGCGGCGGCTGCGGCTGTCGCTGACCAGCGGCCTGACGCTGGTCCTGGGGCTGGTCGTCGCCGCCTCGCTGGCCTGGTCGGTGCTGGCGACCGCGAGCAGCCCGGGCACGGCCTACTTCGCCACGACCACCCGCGTCTGGCAGCTCGGGGTCGGCGCCCTGCTGGTCCTCCTGTCCGGCCGGCTGGCCCGTCTCCCGCGCCGGGTCGCGGCCGGCCTGGCCGTCGCCGGGCTGGTCGCGATCGCCGTGACGGTGGTGCTGGTCGACCGCGGCACGCCCTGGCCGGGGAGCGCCGCCCTGCTCCCCACCCTGGGCACCGCGGCGGTGATCGCCGCCGGGCCGGCCTGGCCCAGCAGCCCGCCCGCCCGGCTGCTCGGTCTTCCCCCGATGCGCTTCCTCGGCGGCCTCTCCTACGGGCTCTACCTGTGGCACTGGCCGGTCCTCCGCCTGCTCGCGGAGACCCGCCCCGACGCCGGCCTCGGGCTGCGGCTCGCGGTCGCCGCCGGGTCGGTGCTGCTGGCATGGGCCACGCTGCACGTGGTGGAGAACCCCGTCCGCTTCTCGCCGGTCCTGGCCCGACGCACGGCGCGCGGGCTGGCCTACGGGGCGGCGAGCATGGCCGTCTCGGCCGCGGTCGGTGTCGCGGTGCTGCAGACGGCCCCGACCTTCGACCCTGACGTGCTCGCCGACGTGCCCCCGGGCTCGGGCGCCATCGGCCTCGTCGACCCGGCGAGCCGCACGGCGGACGAGCTGGCACCGGTCGCCGACCCCCGCGTGGTCTACACCGGGTCCGGTCCGGTCCACCCGGCGCCGGAGGTGGCCACCGAGGACACCCCGCGGGCCGCCTACGGCGCGGGCTGCCAGGTGCAGCAGGGCGCGACCGAGATCACCCCCGACGACGAGTGCGTCTTCGGCGACCTCGACGGGCCGGTGTCGGTCGCGCTCGTGGGCGACTCCAAGGCGCTGCAGTGGATCTCCGCGCTCGAGCCGATCGCCGAGCTCGAGGGCTGGCGGGTGAAGGTCTACACCAAGTCCGCCTGCGGTTTCGTCGCCGTCGAGGCGGAGCCCGACTGCGTGGCCTACAACGCCGCGCTCGCCGAGCGCCTGGCCACGCCCGGCTCCGTCCCCGACCTGATCCTCACCTCGATGGTGAAGTACGGCGGCGAGGAGCTGGGCACCTCGCTGGCCGACCACCTCCGCCCGGCCGTCGAGGCCGGGGCCGAGGTCGTGCTGCTGGCCGACAACCCGGCGCCCTCCCGCGCCGAGCTGCCCGACGAGATGACGCTCTACGAGTGCGTCGGCGCGCATCCGGACGACTACGGCGCCTGCTCCTACCCCAGCGGTCGGGGCTCCGGCACGCCCGCCCTGACGGTGGCGTCGGAGCAGCTCGACGTGCCGCTGCTCGACCTGGGACGGTGGGTCTGCCCGGGCGGGGGCCCGGAGCCCGCCTGCCCCCCGGTCGTCGGAGGTGTGCTCGTCTTCCGCCAGGGGAGCCACCTGACGGCGACCTACGTCCGTTCCCTCACCCCCGTGCTCCACTCCGAGCTCGTGCGGCTGGGGGTGGCTCGCACCCCGCTGCAGGAGATCGAGTGGGCCGTGGCGGCGCCGGGTCGCGCCACCACCGGCGAGCGCTAGCGGCCGGCTCCCGGCCGCTCGTCCACCACCACGACGACGTCGCCCTCCTGGACGACGTCACCGGGCGAGACGTGGACCTCTACCACGGTGCCGGCCTGCTCGGCCAGCAGCGGGATCTCCATCTTCATCGACTCCAGGAGCACGACCTCCTGACCCGCCTCGACCCGCTGGCCGACGGTGACGTGGACCTGGGCGATGCTGGCGACGAGCTCGGACGCGATGTGCTGCGGCATGACCCGCATCGTCTCAGACGACCGCCCCTTCCGGGAGCGACGTCCACGACCGGAGCCCGCGTTCCCAGGCTTCACGCGGTCACCCGTGAGACGATGCGGGCTGTCCTCCGCACCCGAGCGAAACACCCCCGCCTGTGACCTCACCGTCTCCCACGACCCCCGCCGCGCGCCCGGTCCGCCTCGACATCGAGGGCCTGCGCGCGGTCGCCGTCGGCACCGTCCTGCTCTACCACCTGCACGTGCCGTGGTTCTCCGGCGGCTTCGCCGGCGTCGACGTCTTCTTCGTCATCTCGGGCTTCCTCATCACCTCGCTGCTGCTGCGGGAGGTGGCGCGAACCGGCACCGTCTCGCTCAAGGACTTCTACGCCCGCCGGGCCCGGCGGCTGCTGCCGGCGGCCTCGGTCGTCATCGCCTTCACCCTGGCCGGCGGCTGGCTCGTCCTGCCCGCGTCGGAGCGGACCAACCTGCTCAGCGACGTGCTGGGCTCCACCCTCTACGTCGTCAACTGGGTGCTGGCCGGGCGGTCCGTGGACTACCTGGCCGAGGACGCCGGGGTGTCCCCGCTCCAGCACTACTGGTCGCTGTCGGTGGAGGAGCAGTTCTACATCGTCTGGCCGCTGCTCATCCTGCTCGCGGTCGTGCTCTCGGCCCGCTACCGGCTGCGGCGCCGCCGGATCGCCTTCCTGCTGCTCGGCGCGCTGGGTGCCGCGTCGCTCCTGTGGTCGGTCGTGCAGACCCGCACCGAGCCGGCGACCGCCTACTTCGTCACCACCACGCGCCTGTGGGAGCTGGCGGCGGGCGCGCTCCTGGCCTTCCTCGTGCCGCGCCTGTCCGCGCTGCCCCGGTGGGCCGGCGAGACCGGGGTGCTCCTCGGCCTCGGCCTGATCCTGTATGCCGTGCTCGGCTTCGACGCGTCCACGCCCTGGCCGGGGACGGCCGCCCTCGTCCCCGTGCTCGGCTCGGTGCTCGTCATCGCCGCCGGGGTCCCCGGCCACCGCACGCTCGGCGGCTCGCTCCTCGGCCTCGCCCCCATGGTGTGGATCGGCGGCCTGTCCTACGCCATCTACCTGTGGCACTGGCCGCTGGTCGTGCTGGCGGAGGCCCGCTGGGGCGAGCTGCCCTGGGTGGCGCTGGTCGGGCTCGGCGTGCTGGCGGTCGGCCTGGCCTGGGCCACGAAGCACCTCGTCGAGGACCCCATCCGCTACCAGCGCTCCCTCGCCGCCCGGCCCGGCCTCAGCCTGGCCTTCGGCGGGACGACCATGGCGGTGATCTGCGCCGTGGCCCTCGTCGGCTGGGTGACCCGCCCGACCCTGTCGGAGTCGACCACCACGCCCGGCCCGGCGGCCCTCGTCGCCGACCCGGCGGCGCAGAGCTGGGAGCCGCTCCCCGACCCGACCTCGGCCTACACGGCAACCGGCCCGCTCGAGCCCCTGCCCGAGCTGGCCCTCGAGGACGTCCCGCCCTACTACGCCGACGGCTGCCAGGTCGCCCAGGGTGACCCCGAGCCCCGCGACCACTGCGTCTACGGCTCCCCGGACTCCGGCACCGAGGTCGTCCTGTGGGGCGACTCCAAGATGGGCCAGTACTTCTCCGCCTTCGACGCGATCGCCGAGGAGGAGGACTGGCGGCTCACGACCTACCTCAAGAGCGCCTGCGCCCCCACCGTCGCCGGCGACAAGGACGACTGCAACGCCTTCGGCCGCACCGTGCTGGACCGGATCCTCGCCCAGGAGACCACGCCCCACCTGGTGCTCATGTCGACCGGGGCGGAGCCGGACCCCGAGCTGACCGAGGGCATCGTGGAGGCGGCCGCCGCGCTGCGCGACGCCGGCATCTCGGTCGTCCTGGTCGCCGACAACGCCCACCCCGGCATGTCGGCCTACGACTGCGCCGCGGAGAACTCCGACGACCTGCGCCGGTGCGACTTCGCCCCCGACCTGTCCAAGGACGCGCTGATCCGCGACGTCGCGGAGGCCGTCGGGGTGCCCACCATCGACCCGACCGTGTGGATCTGCCCCGACCCCTCGGCCTGCCCCGTGGCCATCGGGGGGCAGCTCATCTACCGCCAGGGCAGCCACATCACCGACACCTTCGCGCGCTCTCTGACCCCCTTCCTGCACCGGGAGCTGAGCGAGCTCGGGCTCACGGCCGCCGAGGCCGACGAGATCGCCCTGGACGAGGTGCCGGTCCGCGCGGCCGAGTAGACCTCGGGGACCCGGCGCGGCGGTGCGCTCGAGCGCCGCCGCGTATCGTCTGGGGCGTGGTTGATCTCAAGCGCTGGGCCGACCGTCTGCTGCGCCGCTCTGGCGCCCGACCCTCCTCCGGGAGCGAGCCGCCCGCTCCCCGGCCCACCGCGGGTCCGGTCGACCCCAGCTCGGACCCGACGGCGGCCCGCCTCGCCGCCCTGACCGAGGAGGGTCGGCACGCCGAGGCCCTCGCCCTCGTGGAGAGCGAGCTCGCGCGCCTCGAGCAGGAGGACGACCCGTCCCCCGTGCTGCTGCGCCAGCTGCAGATGAGCGCCGGCAGGGCCGGGGCGATCAGCCTGCACCTGCGCGCCCTGCGCCGCCGCCTCGAGATCTTCCCCGACGACCCGAGCCTGCTGCGTCAGCTGCGCACCCAGGAGGGGCGGTGGCGGGAGACGGACCCGAGCTGGCTGCCGACGATCGAGCCGGCCGTGCTGGGGTCGCTCCCCACCCGGCCCCGCCACAGCGAGCCCACCGGCCGGGTGCTGCACCTGGTCAAGATCGGTATGCCGCAGCGCCAGAGCGGCTACTCGATGCGGACGATGTACACGCTCACCGGCGAGCTCCGCGCCGGCCTGTCCCCGGTGGCCGTCACCGCGCTCGACTTCCCACACACGGTCGGCGTCCTCGACGCCCCGCCGGTCGACGAGGTCGGGGGCGTCCGCTACGTCCACCTGCTCCGCGACGAGATCCCGTCGTCCGAGCCGTGGGACGCCTACCTCGACGCCTACGCCACGGCCCTGGCCCCCGTCGTCGCCGCGGAGGACCCCGACCTGATCCACGTCCACTCCGGCAACCGCGGCTACGAGGCCGCCCTGGTGGCGCTGGCCGTGGGCCGCGCCCTGGACCTGCCCGTGGTCTACGAGGTCCGCGGCTTCTTCGAGTCGCTGTGGAGCTCCGACACCGCCTGGGCCGAGCAGGCGGAGGTCTACCGGCGCCGCCACGCGCAGGAGGCCCGGTGCATGCGCGAGGCGGCCGCCGTGGTGACCCTCAGCGAGTCGATGAAGGACGACATCGTCGGCCGCGGCATCCCCGCCGAGCACGTGCACGTCGTGCCCAACGGCGTCGACCCGACCGTCTTCGTCCCCCGCGAGCGCGACGACGAGCTCACGGCCCGGCTGGGCCTGGAGGACCGGTTCGTCTTCGGCTACGTCTCCAACCTGGACCACTACCGCGAGGGCCAGGAGCTGCTCGTCGACGCGGCCGTCGAGCTGCGCCGCCGGGGCGTGCCCGCCACCGCGCTGATCGTCGGTGACGGCAACCGTCGCGAGCTGCTGGAGGCGCACGCCCGCGAGGTCGGCGCCGGCGACGCCGTGCACTTCACCGGCAAGGTGCCGCACACCGAGGTGGGCGACTACTACGCCCAGCTCGACGTCTTCGTGATCCCGCGCATCGACGAGCGCGCCGCCCGCCTCGTCACCCCGCTCAAGCCCTACGAGGCGATGGCCCTGTCGGTGCCGCTCGTCGTCTCCGACCTCCCGGCGCTGCGGGAGATCACCGGTGACGGCGAGCGCGGCGAGACCTTCACCACCGGTGACGCCCGCTCGCTCGCCGACGTGCTGCAGCGGCTGCACGAGGATCCCGAGCGCCGCGCCCGGCACGCCGCCACGGCCCGTGAGTGGGTCGTGACGGAGCGTGACTGGGCGCGCAACGGGGAGCGCTACGGGGCGATCTACTCCTCGGTGCTGACGCCCAGCAGCTGACGGTAGACCCCGTCCACGGCGTCGGTGATCCGGCTCCAGTCACGCTCGGCGACGACCCACTCCCGCGCCGAACGTCCCAGGCGGACCCGCTGCTCCGGGTCGTCCACGAGCTCGCCGAGCACGCGCGCCAGGTCGTCGGCGTCGCCCTTGGCGAAGAGGCGCCCGGTCACGCCGTCCTGGACGATCTCGGCCAGCGCCGCGACGTCGGAGGCGACGACGGCCTTCTCCATCGCCATGGACTCGAACGGCTTGATCGGGGAGATGAGCTCGCAGACCGGCAGCGGCTTGCGCGGGAAGGGGGTGATGTCGACCAGGGAGAGGTAGGCCTCCACCTCCTCGTGCGGCACGCGGCCGGTGAAGGTGACCAGGTCACCGACGCCCAGCTGCTCGACGGTGCGGTGCAGCGCGCGCTGGTGGGCGCCGTCGCCGACGACGAGCACGTGGAAGTCGTCGCGCTCGCGGCGCAGCCGTGCCACGGCCTCGAAGAGCAGGTCGAGCCCCTCGTAGTGGACCAGGCCGCCGACGTAGCCGATGATCGTGCGGCCGGCGAGCCCCAGGGAGGCGGCGAGCTCCTCGTCCCGCTCCCGCGGCTCGAACCGGGCGGCGTTGACCCCGTTGGGCACCACGGTGATGCGCTCGGGGTCCACGCCCATCTCCACCATCTGGCGGCCGAGCGCCTCGGTGATGACGAAGAGCGCGTCGGCCTCGCGGGCCACCGTGCCCTCGAGCAGGTCGAGGTAACGGCTGCGGGGCGACTCGGCGAAGCGGGGCTGCCGCGCGCTCTCCAGCAGCTGCTTGAGACCGCGCATCTCGTAGACGAAGGGCACCCCGACCTCGCGGGCGGCCAGCAGACCGGCCATGCCGACGTCGTAGAGGCTCGAGGCGTGGATCAGGCCCGCCCGCTTCTCCCGGGCGAGCTTCGCGATGCCGCGGGCGCCCTCCTCCACGTAGGGCACGAGCGGCGTGCGCGGGTAGGACCGCACCCCCTCGGTGAGCAGGCGGTGGTAGGGCACGCCGTCGACGACGTCCACGGGGGCGACGACCCGCTCGTCGTCGGCCTTCCACCACAGGTCGTAGGGGAAGCCGAGGCGGGTGACGGCGTTCATGTGCCAGCCGCGGTCGACCAGGCTGGTCAGGATGCCGTGGGAGCGGGTGGCGTAGCCCCCGGAACGCAGCGGCAGCGACTGGCCCAGCACCGAGACCACGCCGAGCGGGTCGACGTCGGTCGGCCGGGCGACGCTCCCCCGGACGGGAGGCGTCCAGCCCTCCACCATCGTGCGGGCCTCGTCCTGGCCCACCGCGACCATCGCCTCCAGCCTGGCCGTGGTCGCCGGGTCCTCGGTGCCCGTCCCGGCCCGGAGGGCCAGCTGCGCGGCCAGGCCGGCCAGCTCGCTCCAGCCCGTGCTGGTGGCCTTCTGCGCCAGGGTGCGCCAGGTCTCCGCGGGCACCGTCAGGGCCTGCTCGGGGGTGAGCCGGCGGAGCAGCTCCTCCAGGTCGTCGTAGCGCCGGGCCCCCATCAGGGCCCGCACCAGCCGGGGCGTGTCGGCGGGCCGGACCAGCGCCTCGGAGAGGATCTCCGCGAGGTCGGCGCCGCGCTCCACCTGGTCCCGCAGGCGCACCTGCAGGATCGCCTCGTCGACCGGCTCGAGGTCGAGCGCCGGATGCGTGCGGGCGATCCGCTCGCGCCACTCCACCAACCGGGGCAGCCGGCTCCCGTCGACGTGCCGCAGCGCCTCGGCGCTCTTGCGCACCGCGCCGTTCTTGGCGGGAGTGAGGCCGAGCAGGTAGTCGAGGGCCAGCTGGGCACGCTCGGTGTCGCCGGTCGCCACGGCGGCCCGGCGCAGGCGCAGGGCGTCGCCGGGGCCCGCGTAGCGCCGCTCGAGCCCGCGGACGTCGAGCTCGACCACCTTGTCGTGACGCTTGGCACGGGCGGCGGCCTGGGCCGCCAGCCGCCACACGCGCGGCGGGGCCTCCGGCCCCAGCTCTCCCTCGAGGTCGGCCAGGGCGCCCACCGGGTCCGTGTCGATCCGGCGGCGGGCGACCTCGACGCGGGCGTCCCGGCCGAGCCGCGCGAGCGGTCCGGGGCGCACGCCCCGCGGCAGGTGCCTCACCGCGGGCAGCAGCGCCGCTCGGACTCGGCGGGGGACGGATCGGACAAGGCTCATACGAGTGCTCCTCGAGCGGTCTCGGTCGGGGTGGTCAGGGTGCGGAGGGCCCGGGTCCAGGCCGCCAGCCGCGACCGCGGGACGGCGGCGGGCTCCGCGGTGCCCCGCAGCAGCTCGTCGACCGCGGCGGGGACGGCCGCGGGCGGGACGAGGCGGACGGGTGGGTCGGGCAGGTCGGTGGCGTCGGCGAGCGAGCCGGCCGCCTCGGGCGGGAGGACGCACGGCAGACCGGCGGCGAGCGCCTCCAGGGTCGCGACCTCGGCCGCGGCGTCCCAGGTGCCCTGGTAGACGAAGACGTCGAGGGACCCGAGGAACTCGCGCACGGTCATCCCGGTCCGGGCCAGCGACAGCCAGGACGGGGGCGGCAGCGGGCGCCCGAGGGCCGCGGTCGGGGTCTTCGTCCCGCGGAGCGACCGGACGTCGAGGTGCTCGCCGAGGTAGGCGTCGCGCACCTCGTCGGCGGTGCGCGGCCAGCGCGCCCGGGCGTCGGGAAGGTGGTGCCCGACGACGACGCGGTCCCCGCCGGGCACGCCGGTCCGCGGACGCGGCCGCGGCGGCGCGGCGTCGAGGTCGACGACGGTGGCGAGGCCGGCCGGGAGCAGCCGCTCCTGCGCGAGGAGCTCGCGCAGCTCCCCCGACGGCTCGCCCCGCACGGCCCACCGGGGGCGGTGGCCGAAGAGCTCCTGCGAGCGCTGCTCGACCGCGTCCACCGTCCAGCTCCCGGGAGCCGGCGGGGCGTCCGCGAGGACCAGGACCTCGTCCACGGCGAGGCGGGCCTCGGGCAGGTGGAGCAGGGCGGCCGGCCCGTCGACGACGAGGACCGCGGCGTGCTCGGGCTCGCCGGCGTCGGTCAGCGCGACCCGGCCGTCGACGACTGCGGCGCTGGCCTCGGCCAGCAGGTCGGGACGCGCGGCCAGGAGCGGGTCGGGCACCTCGACGTGGGCCAGCGCGACGCGCGGGCTCGTGCCGGCGAGCGCGGTCGCCAGTGCCGTGGTGGCCCGCGACCGCGGCTGGTCGGCCCGCAGGTCGCCCAGCACCACGACGTCGTGCTCGCGGGGCGTGGGGGGCGTCGCGGGACGGTCGGGGGCCCAGGTGGGATCGGGCAGGGGGAACGGTCGGCGGGATCCCGGCAGCACGGCGTCGGCGCGGTCGGCGGCGATCCGGCGGTGCCACTCGACGTAGAGGTCGCGGTAGGCCAGGCGGGTCCAGCGCGTCCACCCGGGGACGGCATCGGTGCGCGACAACGAGCCGCTGCGCAGCTGGGTGACGGCCAGCGGTGCGGGGTGGCGCAGGTCGCGGTGGCTGCCGGGGCGCACGGCCCTGAGCCGCAGCGGCAGCTCCATGTCGCCGGACTTGCGGGTGGCGTCGAAGCCGCCCACCAGGCGGACCGTCTCGAGCCGGTCGAGCAGCAGGGAGGAGGCGTTGAGCCGCTCCGGCGGGTAGCCGACGTAGGTCAGGGTGAGGTCGGGATAGGCACGCAGCGTCCAGGTGCGGCAGGAGACGAGGCCCGGCCGCTCCTGCAGGGCCCGGACCTGCGCCTCCACCCGCCGCGGGTGGGTCCAGTCGTCGCTGTCCTGGAAGGTGAGCCAGCGGCCCCGCGCGGTGCCCAGTGCCAGGTTGCGCGCCTCGTAGGTGCCGGCGTTGCGCGGGGCGCGGACCACGCGCACCCGCTCGTCGAGGGCCTCCACCTCCTCGAGCAGCGCCTCCGAGCCGGGGGGCGAGGCGTCGTCGACGACGAGCAGCTCGAGGTTGGTCCAGCTCGAGGCCAGGACGGAGCGCGCCGCCATGAGGATGTCGCGATCGGGGCGGTAGGCCGACATGAGCACGGTCACCAGCTCCCCGTCGACCGTGCTCCGCGGGGTGGCGGAGAGCCGCTGGTATGCCGTGTCGCCGTCGGGCAGGAGCTCCACCGGCTCGAGGTCGTCCGCGGCGTGGACCTCGTTGAAGGTCGCGGCCCACTCCCTCTCGGCCGAGGGGGAGACCGGGCCGGCGGCACCCTCCCGCCACGGGTTGGCCAGGTCGGTCCGCAGCGCCCACCGGTCGACGTCGGCCAGGCCGACACCGGGGTCGGCGAGCAGGGCCCGCAGCTCGTCGTCGCGGCCCAGCCGCAGCAGCAGCTGGGCCCAGGTCGTGACGGCGCGGCGCCCGAGCGCGGCCGCGGGGACCGTGCGGAGGAGGGCCGTGTAGACCTCGGCCGCACGGTCCCAGGCGTCGGGACGCGGACCGAGGGCCAGCACGCGGGCGGTGGCCGCGCCCCAGGCGGGGTCGAGGACCAGCGCCGGGTCGGCGGCGGCATCGGCGAGCAGCGCGTCGAGGGCGCGGGTCCCGCCGGTCGCGGCGCGCGCGAGGGTGTCGGCGGCGAGCGGGCTGCGGGTGCGCAGGGCGAAGCGTTCCATCGCCTCCACGACGTCCTCGCCGGGGGGCAGGGCACCCGCCGCCGCGGCGGCCAGGTCGTCGGGGGCGGAGGTCACCGCGGGTCGTCGCCGGCGGGCCGGGAGCCGGCGAGGGCGTCGAGGATCTCGACCCGGGCCCGCTCGGTGCCGGCCACCAGCCGGGCGCCGAGGGCGTCGACGCGACGCTCGAGGTCCTGCAGCTCGGCGCGGACCGGGTCGGCGGTCGCAGCGGCCTTCGGGGCGGAGACGGCGCGGCCGGCCCCCCAGGGGCCGAGCACCGCGAGCGCGGTGCCGAGGTGGAGCACGACGAGCCCGGTCACGGCCCCGGCCCACAGGCCGAGGACGGCGAGCACGACGGTGACGACGCCGACGGTGCCCAGGGCGGCGAGCACGGCGGTCGCGGGCACGCGGCGCAACGCCCGTCCGGCGGACGGTGCACGGTCAGCCATGGTCGTCTCCCTCCCGTCGACGCTGGTTCGTTCCCGACGGTCCAGCATGCCACGCCGGGACGGTGGGACCGGTCACGACCGTGCCCCTGCGTCGGCGACCTGCTGCAGCGCCGCCACGAAGGCCGGCGCCTGGGTCGACCAGTCGAGCCGCGCGAGGGCGTAGTCGTGGCCGCGTCGGCCCACCTCGCGGGCGAGGGCCGGGTCGTCGGCCCAGGCCAGCAGCTGCTCGACCGTCCGGTCGACGTCGCCGAAGGGCACGAGCACGCCGCCGCCGCTGCGCTCGACGAGCGACGTGGCGAGGGGCAGGGGGGTGCTGACGACGGGGATCCCCCAGGCCATGTACTCGACGATCTTGGTCGGCACGCTCGGCCGGAAGTTGGCGGTGTCGTGCAGAGGAGACAGGCCCGCCAGCGCGCCCCCGAGCATGGCCAGGGCGCGGTCGCTGGCGACGAAGCCCTCCCAGCGCAGGGCGCCCTCGTCACGGGCGGTGCGCAGCACCTCCTCGGCCTCCCCGTGGGCCGGTCCGACGACCTGGAGCACGACCCGGTCGCCGGCGACCGCCCTCAGGCGTCGGCCGATGGCGGCCAGCTCCCGGGCGCCACGCTCGACCGTGACGCTGCCGAGGTAGACGACGCGCAGGGCGCCGTCGGCGTCCGTCGTCGCGGCCGGGGGCGGATCTGCCGGGACGGTCGTGGTGTTGAGCACGACGGGGTGCTCGGAGCGGAACCGCGCGGCGTAGTGCTCGTCGGCGAGCAGGAGCGCCATGCGCCGCTCGGCCAGCCGCTCCACCCCGCTGACCGCCCGGGCGACCACGGGACGGAGCCGGTCCGGCACCCACGGCCGCACGCTGACGGCGGCCGCGGTGTCCTCGTGCACGTCCCACACGACGGGCGGCAGGCGCAGGCCCACCGTGGTCGGGACCAGCTCGGGGTCGTGGAGCAGGACGACGTCGTGGTCCGGCCCCAGCCGCCGGAGCAGCTCGCGCGCGGAGCGCTGGGCCGCGAGCCGGTGGCGACCACGGGCGCGCCGGACCTCGACCGCGGTCAGCCCGGGGACGGCGGCGTCGGGGG